>CAZMDT010000057.1:0-12845 GCA_964564965.1 uncultured Planctomycetaceae bacterium
CGTGGAGCGGTACAGCCACGTGATGCACATCGTCTCGGACGTGAAGGGTCGGCTGGCGGAGGGGATGACGGCCTTCGACGCGCTGCGGGCGGCGCTGCCGGTGGGGACGGTCTCCGGGGCGCCGAAGATCCGGGCGATGGAGATCATCGACGAGTTCGAGCCGACGCGGCGGGGGCCCTACGCCGGGGCCGTCGGCTACGTCGACTTCTCCGGCAACATGGACACCTGCATCGCCCTGCGGACGATGGTGATCTGCGACGGGAAGGTGTACGTGCAGGCGGGCGGGGGCGTGGTGGCCGACAGCGACCCCGCGACCGAGTATCAGGAGACGATCAACAAGGCCAAGGCCCTGCTGCGGGCCATCGAGGTCGCCGAGGCGGGAATGGGGGAGTAGGCCGTAGCCACAAAGGAAGCGGAGGCGGAAGGAGGAAAGGTTCGAAAGCCGCGCTCACCGGTCTGCGATGCCGCCGGGGCATGCGCTGTCAACTGCCCGTAAGGCCGCTGCGGATGTGGCCGGCAGGCAATGTTGCCGGGGGCCAAGCCCGCGGGGGCGCCCTGCGACGCCTCCGCTTCCTCAGGTGCCTCTGCGGCCCTGCGCCCGGCGCTACTCCCTCGGCTTGAGGGCCTCGTGGGCCTCCTTGAGCTGCTTGCGGATGGGGATGTTCTGAGGGCACTTGTCCTCGCACTGTCCGCAGTCGACACACGCGGCGGCGTTGGCGCCCTTCATCCACGGCAGCTTGCCGATCTGGGCGTACTGCTTCCGGGCCGGCTTCCACAGCCCGTACACCCGCCCCCAGTTGTACCGCTCGAAGATCTTCGGAATCGCCACCTCCTGCGGGCAGGGCAGGCAGTAGCCGCAGCCGGTGCAATAGAGATCCGCCAGGCCCTTCAGACGCTCAAGGTGCGCCTCGATCGCCGCCTTGTCCTCGTCCGTCAGGCTCACCTCGTCGGCGGCCGTGGCCAGGTTCTCCTCCACCTGCCGCATCGTCTCCATGCCCGACAGCGCCACCGAAACGTTCGGGTTGGCGAGGACGAATCGCAGGGCAAGCTCCGGCACGCGCTCGACGCCGGGGATCAGCCCGCCGAGGACCTCGCTGTCGACGCCGAGCCGCCCGCCGGCCACGGGGCCCATGACGACCACGCCGATGCCCGCCTCGCGGGCGGCGGCGATGCCCTCCTCGAGTTGCCGGTCGAGCAGGTTGTACTGGAGCGTGATGACCTCGGGATAGCCGCTGGCGACGATCCTCATCAGGGCGTCGTTGTTGTCGTGGAACGAGGTGCAGATGTGCCGGATCAGCCCCTGGTCCCGGGCCTTCGCCATCCACTTGCCCACCTCCGGCAGCACGCGCTCGCCGAACCGCTTGCCGTTCACGCCGTGGTGGTTGTAGATGTCGATCGTGTCCACCCGGAGCCGCCTGAGGCTGTCCTCCAGGTTCTGCCACCACTTCTTCTCGTCGTCGTACTCGTGGTTCTTTGTCGAGACGACGACCTTGTCGCGCCAGCCCTTCAGTGCCTCGCCGACGGCCCGCTGGCTGTCGTGGTTGCAGTAGCCCACGGCCGTGTCGATGTAGTTCACGCCCGCCTCAAACGCGCGGCGGATCATCGGCACGGCCTTCTCGCGGTCGACGCGCTTCTCCTTGCCTTCGCCCGTCATCGGCAGGCGCATCGCGCCGAAGCCGAGCTGCGACACCTTCAGTCCCGTCTTGCCGAGGTCACGATAAATCATCCGAACAATGCTCCTTCGTTGCGGGCCCCGCCGCCGGTCACTCCTTCTCGGGCGGCGCGGGCCTAGCGGCGATGTCGTAGCAGGCCAGCGTCTTGCCGTGGCGGACGTACAACCGCCCGCCGGCGATCACCGGGTGCGCCCAGTGCGGCCCGCTGCCGTGGGCGATGCGAAAGCTGCTGACGACCTTGAAGCCCTCGGGCGTGGCGCGGACCAGCCCAAGCGTGCCGCGGCGCTCCTCGTAGCAGTAGAGCATGCCGTCGGCGTAAGTGATGGAGCCCTTGCTATTCCAGTGGGTTTCCCAGCGCGGCTTGCCGCTGTTCCAGTCGAGGCACACCCAGTTGCCGTCGTTGTTGCCGCGCCAGCTCGAGCCGTACAGGTGCCCGTCGATGAGCACCACGGCCCCGTGATGCGTGTCGAGCGTCTTGTCCGTCCAGCGGGGGGTCATGCTCGCACCGTCGCCCGACAGCTCCAGCATCACGCCGCCGGCGTCGTAGCCGCTCGTGAGGTACACGCGCCCTTCGTGGTAGACCGGCGTATTGGGATGGGCCGCGCACTGCCCCCGGTACGGGTGCTGCCAGAGCACCTTGCCGTCGCCCGCCGCGATGCCGACGATGTGGCTGTCGAGCATGGTGACGATGAGCCGCCGCCGGCCGTCCTCGATCAGCAGCGGCGAGCAGTAGGCGGACCGGTCGGACAGGCCCTTCGTCGTCCAGATCGTCCTGCCGGTCTTCCGGTCAAGCGCGACAACGCTGGCGTCCTTCCCGCCCGGCGTGCAGACCACCTTGTCGTCGAACACCAGGGGCGACTCGGCCACGCCCCAGGCGATGTTCCGCCCGCCGAAAGCCTTGAAGGTATCGACGGCCCACTGCTGCTCGCCGGTGGCGGCGTCGAAGCAGACGGCCTGGCCTTGGCCGCTGAAGACGTAGGCCCGCCCGTCATGGAGGGTCGGCGTGCTGCGCGCGCCGCCGTGGCTTCGTGTCCACCCCTCGCCGTAGGCCTTGCGCCACTTCAGCTTGCCCGAGGAGTCCATCGCGAAGATATGCTCTTCGTTGCCCAGGATGCCCGTCGTGTAGATCGTGCCGTTCACCACCGACACGGTCGAAAAGCCGCTGCCGAGGTCCACCTCGGAGGCCCACAGCAGCTTCGGGCCGCCCTCCGGCCAGGACTTCAGCAGGCCCGTTTCCCGCGAAAGGTTGTCCCGGTTCGGGCCGTTGAACTGCGGCCAGTCGTCGCCGGGCGCTCCGGCAGCCAGCATCCCGACGACCAGACACGCCGCCGGCATCATCCAGTTCACCTGCATGAATATCGCTCCTGGGGTGCGGGCTCGTCGGCGGGCTCGGCAAGCGCCGCGAGCGCCTGCCTGATTCTCTCGAACCCCTCAGGCACGCGCCAGTAGTACACGTTGCAGCACTTCTTGCGGCACTCCACGAGGCCGACGTCCTTCAGTATATGCAGGTGGCGCGACATGTTGGGCTGCGAGCCGCCGATCTCCTCAACGAGCTCGTTGACGTTGTACATATCCTTGCAGATGGGGGCCGCCGGCAGGAGTTGAAGGATGCGCAGGCGGGTGGGGTCGCCCAAGGCCCTGAACACGGCGGCACGCTTCGCGGGATCCGTTTGGGTCATGGGCGGGTGAATATATAGGCGCCTACGAATATTTGCAAACGCTTATTCTTCACGGTCGGCCCCGGCCCGGGCGCTACGGCCCCACGTCGTAGAACAGGGGCAGGTCGCTCGTGCCGAAATCGTTGAACTGCCGCTCCGCCTCGAGCTGCGGATGGGCGTCGAACGGCTCGAGCACCAGCCGGCAGACCTCGCCCTGCTTCCGCTCCTTCAGCCCCGCCACGACCTGCCGGTCGAGGATCGCCCAGTGCGCCACGAGCAGGCGCTTGTGCGGGCACTTGCCCGTCAGCACCTTCGCCACGTCGTACTCGTACACCACCAGCGCCCGCGCGTAGTCCTCCAGGTCGGCCACCGCCGGCGACGGCGTGAGAGCCCGTAGCTTCCCCTCGATGACGATCCGCGGAGCGGGGCGGCGCTGCTTGAGGCGGGGCGCATACAGCGCGTGCTTGTAGGCGGCCTCCTCCGCCCCGATGAACCGGCTGTACACGGCGACGCCCTCCAGGCGGCCGGCCCAGTCGCGCCCGCCCGTCCACTCGTCGCCGAACAGCAGGTGCTGCTTGCCCCAGTTGCTGAAGTCGCCCGCGACGTCCGTCGTCGAGAGCACCTGCCTGCCGTCGACGTGGCAGAGCATCCGCCCGGGGAAATAGCTGACGATGACGTGGTAGGTCCTGCCGGCCTCGATCTTGCAGAGGACCACCTGCGGGTTGACGCCGTTGTCGCCGGTTCGCGGCGTGCGGAGGCGCATCACGAGCTGGTCTCCGTCCTGCCCCAGCGTGAAGTTGCGCGAGCTGGCGCTGCTCGAGAACGTCACGATCCGCGCCGGGCCGGACTGCTTCACGTTCGCCGGCGTCAGCACCGCCTCGATGCCCAGGGCGTTGCTCTTCCGGCAGGCCGCCAGGAGCCGCTCGTCGGCGTCCTCGGCGAGGCCGCTCCCGCCGGCCAGGTCCATCTCGTAGTCGCGCCCGAATTTCGCCCCGCCGCGGCAGAGGACGCGGCAGGTCGGCCCGCCCTCCCCGTCGGCCGGCACGATCTGGTTCGTGGCGCTGTCGTTCTCCCAGAGGAACACGAGCTGCTCCTGGTCGCCGGGCCAGGTCTTGTGCTTTGCGAGCTGCTCGGCGGTCTTCGGCTTTGCGGCGGCGAGCATCTCGCGTTCGGCCTGCTTGAGGACTTCGGCGGCGGAGACGGCCTCGCCGCCTTCGATCCAGGCGTCGGGGTAGAAATCGCCGCGGTCGTTGTGCGTGGCGCGGGCCCACGCCTCGATGCGCCCGAGGTCCGCGGCGAAGCGCCCGAGGTAGACCTCGACGGCCTTGCCGCCGCCGCCGATCTTGTTGCCCCCGCCGCCGACCTTGTAGGGCCCCGTCATCACCATGAACCGCACGTGGTTCGTCCAGCGCGGGTGGTACACCTCGTAGCCGTCGATGCCGGGAGCCGCGTGGATGTCCACCTTCCATCGTCGCTCGTGCCGCGTGTCGTGCACGTACACGTTGCGGTGCGGGCCGTCGAACGCCCAGAACAGGTAGCTGTCGTCCGGCGACAGCGACGTCCAGCACCCCCTCGCCAGCTTCCGCCACGACCGGTTCGGCAGCTCCGCCACGCCGCACGCCGGCCAGGGGAACATCCCCGCCGCCCGGGCCCCGTCGGCCGATAGCTGGAAATTGTCGATGCTTGTCGGTGTCTTGTCCCATACCAGCTCGCCGGTGCCCGGCTGGTCGATGCGATAGCGGCGGAGGGGGCTGGCCTTGTCGCCGCTGCGTGTCTGCACGTAGACCCACTCGGCGCCGGTTTTCGGATCGCGCCACACGTCGGCCGCGGAGCCGGCCACCAGCCGCCGAAGCCCGCTGCCGTCAAAGCCCACGACGTAGCAGTGCTTGTCGTTCCGGTTGGAAAAGACCACCTGCTTCCCCGCCGCGGTCAGCAGGGGCTTGGCGTAGTTCGACTCCTTGGCGAGGATCGCCCGGGCGCCTTTGCCGTCGTCGGTGTCCAGGCCCATGAGGCGCAGCTTGTTGCCGCGGGCGAACGTGTCACGCCCGCTGCCCGTGTCCTCCACCCAGACCAGGCGGGTGCGGGCGCCGGTGAGGGCCTTCACGTCGGAGGCGGCGTCGGCCCACGCCGGCTGCGCGGCGACCGACAAAAGCGCCAGCGCCCACACGCCCGCGGCGGCGCCGTGAACGCCCGATCGCAGGAGACCCCGCATGCCGTTCTGCCGCTTCTGTGTCCGCAACTTTGGCAACTCCTTGTCGTTTAGACTACTGTATACAACCGGCCGGTGGAGGCCGGGGAACGCGCGAATGACAAAAGCCGCGATGGCCGGGTGTGTGGTTTGCCTGTGCGCGGGCGTGCCCGCCGCCGGCGCCGCCGAGGGCGCGCCGACGTCGCTGTACGTTGTCGTCTTCGACTTCCACACCGCCGGCGCGCCGGACGCCGGCAAAGCCGACACCCCGCCGCCGAAGCGGACGCTTGGCGTCCAGCTCGCCGACAGCGTTCGCCTGCGGCTCCGGCGCCACAAGGAGTACACCGTCATCGACCGGCTGACGACGCTCGAGTTCGCCAAGGCGCTGCCGTTCGAGACGGAGCCGAAGACGGTCGCCGACCTCATCGACAACAAGCTTGCCGCCCACGTGGGGGTGTACGGCACGGTGGGCGAGGAGGCCGGCGGCGTTCGCGTCCGGGTGCGGTGCGTGGATCACTCGCAGCCGAAGAAGCCGGCCGTCTGGACGCGGACCTTCACCGCCGATTCGGAGCGAGCACGGGGTTTGCTCGCCCAGAATATCGTGGAGGCAATCCGCGCGCGGGGCGAATGGCGGCCGCCGGAGTACGGCGACCAGACGGAGCCGGACAAGTTCGGCGAGCCGCTGAACGCCAACGGCGGCTTCGAGAACGGACACGACGGCTGGGACGCCCCCGACCGTGCGAGCACGTTCATCGAAGCGGCGCCGGCGGGGCGGGGCAACCTGCTTCGCATCCAGACCGACCTGGAGCGCGACAAGTGGCTGGCGTACCAGCGGCAACTGCGCTTCGGGCAGACCGACCCCAACCACGCCCCTCGGCTCGAGAAGGACACGAGCTACGGCTCCGTGGCAGGGCTGGAAGGCGTGCACTACCGCAGCGTCCGGCTGAAGGCCACGCCGGGCCAGCGCTACTGGCTGACCGCCGACATGAAGGGCAGGACGCAGGGCATCTTCTTCCCGAAGATCTTCGTGAAGGGCTTCTCGCCGACACCGCACGCGATGGACGGCCTGCCGGAGGCATCGCTGGTGGCGCTGAAGATGACGGCGCGGCAGTTCGCGGCGCTGGCGCCCGGGGAGCGAGAAAAGCTCGTCGCCGCCGACGCGGAGAAGCATCCCGAGCGCTACTGCCGCGAGGTCTACCGCTGGTACCTCGCCTGCCGCAACGAGGAAGACGTCTGGAAGCACTACGCCGCCCCCTGCCCCCCGCGCGGCGGGCTGCCCGAGGGCGTCGAGTGGCTCCAGATCCAGGTCTACGCCTACTGGCCGCCGGGACGCTTCCTGTTCGACAACGTGAACCTGTACGCCGACCCGCGCCAGAAGGCCCCGCTGCCCGAAGCCGAGCCGCGGACGCCCAACTTCGGCCGGACCAGTGACGTCGTCGAGGCCGAAACCCACCGGCCGCCCGCCACGCAACCCGCCACGCAGCCATGAGACCCGCCCCAGCCCTGGCCATCCTGGTGTTTGCCTCACTCGCCGCCCCCGCGGCCGGGCAGCCGACTACGCGCCCAGCGGCCGCCAAGGTCTGCGTCGTCGTCATCGACCTGCACACCGAGGGCGTGGAGGACCAGGCCAGCCCCGCCGCGCCGCTCAGCGAGCGCCCCATCGGCGTGCAGGTCGCCGACAGCATCCGCCTGCGGCTGCGACGGCACGCGGAGTACGAGGTGATCGACCGGCTGACGACGCAGGAGGTCACTTCGGCGCTGCCGGCGGAGACGGGGCCGGCGGCTGTCGTCAGGCTGCTCAGGGAACGGTTCGGCGCGAGCGTCGGCATCTACGGCTCCGTCGCGCGCGAGGGGCGGGCGGTCACCGCGCGGGTGCGGTGCGTGGACCTGCGGGGCGGCGAGCCGGCCGTGTGGACGAGAACCTTCTCCGATGGCACCGCCCGCGCCCGGGGGGAGATCGCGCGGGGCGTGGTGGAGGCGCTGCGGGGGGAGGCGGAGTGGGTGCCGCCGCAATACGGCGACGAGGCGGAGCCGAAGCGGTTCGGCAAGCCGCTGAACGTCAACGGCGACTTCGAGCAGGGGCGCCGCGGCTGGGAGGCGCCTGACAACGTCAGCACGTTTCTCGCAAGGGGCCCCGCGGAACGCGGGATGATCTTGCGGGTGCGGACGGACCTCGCCCGCGACCCGTGGTTGGCGTACCAACGTGCCCTGCGAATGGGCGAGGCCGATCCGAACCGCCCGCCGGCCATTCGCCGCGACACCAGCTACGGCTCCGTGGCGGGCCTGGAGGGCGTGCACTATCGCGGCGACTACATCAAGGCGACGCCCGGCCAGCGTTACTGGCTGACCGCCGACTGCAACGGCCGCGGCGGGGCCAAGGTGTTCATCAAGGGCTTCCGCCGCACGGAGCACGCTCTGGACGGCCTGCCGGAAAGCTCGCTGGCGGCGCTCGGCCTGACGCCGGAGCGGTTCGCCGCGCTGCCGGAGAAGAAGCGGCGCGAGCTGATCCTCGCCGACAGCGAGAAGCACCCCGAGCGCTACTACCGCGAATGCTACCGCTGGTACCTCAACTGCGGCAGCGCCAAGGGCCGGTGGACGCACCTGGCGGCCCCGTTCCCTCCCCGCGGCGGCCTGCCCGGCGATGTCCAGGTGCTCCAGGTGCAGATATACTCCTACTGGCCGCCCGGTGAGTACCTGTGGGACAACGTGCATGTCTACGCCGATCCGCGGCAGAAGGCCCCGCTGCCGGAGGTCAAGCCCCGCACGCCCAACTTCGGGCGCACCAGCGACGTGGTCGAACGGGAGTACCGGCGCGAGCACCCCTCGACGGCCCCCGCATCCGCCTCGCAGCCGGCCGGGTAGCTACTGCCCCCAGTGGTCGTACACCAGCCCGTTGTTCCGCGGCGCCAGCATCGAGAAGTTCCCCTCGTCGAGCGGGTCGGTGCAATAGCCCGGGCCGGGCCCGCCAGTGCCAAGGCGTCGCCTGCGAACCTTCGGTTGCCCTCGCCTCTGAAGGCGGCGGGGCTGTGTTGTCCTGGCCGGGTATGTCTGATATAGGTAGGGGACATCGGTTCCGGGAGGCTGCCGACATGGGCTCAATTCTCGCCGTCGCTCTGGCCGACACGGGCGGCAACATGGACATCGTCGTCGGCTGCGCCGTCATCGCCGCTTCGCTCGTCCTCCAGGTGCTGCTGGTGTTTGCGGGCCGGCGCACCACGGACCGCATCGCCCGGCGCGGCTACTCCTCCGCCCGTAAGATCATGAGGGACGACCACGATGGGCGATAGGCGGTCATTCCCGCGGGGCGGCCCGCAGCTGTTCCCGCCGCGGCCAGGGGCGCGCGCCCATGGCTGACAGCCGCGAAGTCACCGCTGAGCTGTCCCGCGACCTGAGCCTGTTCCACGTCACCATGATGGGGCTCGGGATGATGATCGGCGCGGGGGTGTTCGTGGGCATCGGGCTCACGGTTCCGAAGGCCGGGCCGGGAGGACTGCTGCTCACGTTCGCCCTCAACGGGATCATCGCCCTGTTCACCGCGATGAGCTTCGCGGAGCTGAGCTCGGCGATCCCGCGGGCGGGGGGCGTGTACAACTTCGCCCGCATCGGCTTCGGGCGCGGGGCGAGCTTCATCGCCGGCTGGATGGAGTGGCTGGCGGCGTCGCTGGCGGGGGCGTTCTACGCGGTGGTGTTCGCGAAGGCGACGGTGCCGTTCGTGGCGGAGGCAATCCTCGGCCTGCAGTTGGACACCGTCGTCGAGGCGGCGGTCGTGCGCGTCGTCGCGCTGTCGGCGGCGGGGTTCTTTATCTACATCAACTACCGCGGCTCGAGCGAGACGGGCAAGGTCGGCGCGATCTTCACGGTCGCCCAGATGCTCTTCGTGCTCGCCATCGGCGGCGTCGGCGTCGTCGTGCTGCTGCTGAACCCGCACCGGCTGGCGAACTTCACCCCGTTCCTCAATCAGCCCGGCGGGTGGCTCCGGCTACTGGGGACCATGGGTGTCATCTACGTCGCCTTCGAGGGCTTCGAGGTCATCGCTCAGGCCGGCGACGAGACCATCGATCCCAAACGCAACATCCCGAAGGCGATGCTCTACTCCGTCCTCATCGTCACGGTGACGTACCTGCTGGTGGCCGTGGCGTCCGTCGTCGCCATCGACGGCGGCGACGTGCGGGAGTGGTTCGCCGCCTTCATCAACGACCCGGCGAAGGGCGGGCCCGTCGCGGGGTTCCGCAGCTCCATCGGCCGCCTGCTGCCGTTCGGCGGGCTGCTGGTGACGCTCGCCATCGTGGCCTCGAGCACCTCCGCCCTGAACGCCACGGTGTACTCCGCCACGCGCGCCTCCTATGCCCTCGGGCGCGACCGCATGCTCCCGGCGGCGTTCGCGAAGATCTCGCCCAGGCGCCGCACGCCCTACGTGGCGCTGGCGTTCACGGGCGTCATCGTTCTCGTGGCCGCCGGGCTGCTCAACGAGCACCACGGCGCCGCCACGGCCAGCATCACGTTCCTGTGCCTGTTCTTCATCGTGAACCTCTGCGCCATCAAGATCCGCGCGAACATGAGCGACGAGCTGGAATACGGCTACATCATGCCGCTGTTCCCGTTGTTGCCGGTGCTGGCGATCGTCTGCCAGGGCGCGTTGGCGTGGGGCATCCTCACGGAGAGTCTCGTGGCGTGGGCCATCGGCGCCGCGTGGGTTGTTGTGGGGCTGGTTATCTTCCGGTTCTACTCGCGCACCCGCGTTTCGCTCGGCGAGCACGAGATCCAGGTCCTCCGCGAGGAGGAGGCCCCGCCGGGGGCGGAATACCGGATCATGGTGGCGGTGGCGAACCCGGCAAACGCCCTGGCGATGGTGCTCCAGACGTACCGCCTGTGCCAGGCCCGCCACGCCCGCGTGGAGCTGCTGCACATGGTGCCCGTGCCCGACCAGGTTCCCCTCTCCGACGCCGAACGCTACATGCTGGAGGGGCGCGAGGGCATCCTCGAGGCCATGCTCTACCTCGCCCCGCGCTTCCCCATCAGCACGCACCTCCGCTACTGCCGCAGCGCCGCCCGCGGCATCGTGTCGGCCGTGCGCGAGAAGCGGATCGACATGCTCATCATGGGCTGGCACGGCCACCGGCGGGGGCGGGGGTTCCGGCTCGGCTCGACGATCGACCCCGTCGTCGAACAGACGCCGTGCGACGTGGTGGTGTTCAAGAACTGCG
This sequence comes from uncultured Planctomycetaceae bacterium, assembly GCA_964564965.1. Taxonomy (GTDB): domain Bacteria; phylum Planctomycetota; class Phycisphaerae; order SM23-33; family SM23-33; genus CAZMDT01. The sequence goes on from CAZMDT010000057.1 coordinate 10,724, forward strand.
GCGGGGACAGGGCGTTCAGGCGCGTGCTCGTGCCGCTGGCCGGCGGGCCGAACGGGGCGCTCGCCTTGGAGATCGCCACCATTCTCGCCGACCCCGATGACGGCGAGGTGACCCTGTTCACCGTCGCGCGGCGCGGGCAGGCGTTCGACGTCGAGCAGTTCCTCGAGCAGCAGGGCGACCGCCTGCGCCTGCCGCGCGAGCGCCTCCGCCCGAAGACCGTGGCATCCCGCGACGTCGACCGCGCCATTCTTGCGGAGGCCGAGGCCCACGACCTCGTGGTCATCGGCTCCACGCGCCAGCCCCTGCTCAGCCAGTTCGCCTACGACCCCGTGCCGGAGCGGATCGCGCGCCTGTGCGATAAGCCGCTGGTGATGGTGAAGGCGGCGGGGCGCCTGCGCGGGTGGGTGCGCCGGTGGCTATGATGCCCCCTGCGGCCGGCGGCCCGTGCCTCGCGCCCCCGCTGCCGCGCCGAACGCCGCTCTCATGACGCCCGCGACCCACAGCCCGGAGCACGCGTGGTACACGCGCCCGTTCGCCCGGCGGGCGTTCCGCGTGCTGCTGGCGGCGCTGGCGGTCGGGTGCTTCATCAATGGCGTGCTGCTGAAGCATAACGATTTCAGGCTGCACTACGGTCTCGGCGAGCAGATGCTGCGCGGGCACGCCTACAGGCTGGAGGGCACGTCGCCCCGGCTGGCCAACTACCCGCCCGGGCGGCTCGTGTTCAACGTCGCGCTCGGCGCCCTGCCATACCGCGTGTCTCGCGCCCTCTGCTGGCTTGCGGCCGTGGCGACGACGGCCCTGTCGCTGTGGGCGTGGCACCGCCTGGCGCAGCGCCGTCGGCCGACGACCGGCCGCGTGGCGTTCGCCGCGGCCACGGGCGCCGTCTTTCTCACCGTGTTCTGGGTCGTCCGCGACCTCGACGACTGCGGCCTGCAACTGCTGCTGCTGGGCCTGCTGACCGCCGCCGCCTGGGCGGTCGTGTGCCGCCGGGACGTGCTGGCCGGGCTGCTCGTCGCCGTCGCCGTCACCTACAAGGTCACGCCGGTCATTTTCGTCGGGCTGCTGGCGTACAAGCGTCGGTGGCGTGCGACGGCCGCGGCCGTCCTCATGCTTCCCTTGCTCAACCTGCTCATGCCGGCCGCGTTTCTCGGCTGGCGGGGCGCCCTCGACGCCAACGCCACGTACCTCACGGAGGCCCGCCGCCTGATCGCCGCCAACCGCGACGACCCGACGGCGAACGGCCTCGAGCCGCCGCGCCATCAGAATCGCAGCCTGAAGCTCGCGATCGTGCGGTTCCTCCAGACGTACCGGCCGGGCCGGGGCCCCGACGGCCGGGCCAAGCCCACGAGGCACCTGTTCCTTCCGCATCCGGACGATGTCGGCGCCGGCGGCCGCGTGCCGCCTGACGCGCGGCCGCATCCGCTGTTCGTGCAGTTCCTGGACCTGCCCGCCGCCACGGCCAACGCCATCGCGATGGGCATCCTGCTCGCCCTGGCCGCCGGGCTGGCGGTGCTGATGCGGCGCCGGTGGGGCCCCGAGGCGCCCTCCGCCGAGGTCGCCCCGGAGTGGGCGGCCGTGGCCGCACTGGCCGCGCTGCTCGCCCCGCTGTGCTGGGGCCAGCACCTCGTGCTGGTCCTGCCGGCCGCCTTCCTGGCGCTCCGCGCGAACCTCGCCCGCCGCGAGCCGCTCTGGCGGCGCCTCGCCCTCGGCGCGATCTTCGTCCTCAACCTCATCCCGCAGCGGATCATCGTGGGCTATGAGCTTTCCGGCATTCTCTACTCGTACAAGACACAGACGCTGGCGGCGCTGCTGGCCGTGGGGCTCGTGCTGACGATTCCGAAGTGGCCTTCGGCCGCCCCGCTTGACGATAGGCACGCCGGGTGCGAGAATCAGCCTGCTGCCGCCGGTGAGGACGCCGCATCGCATCCGGCCGCAGCCGGCCGCGGGGCGTAGCTCAGCTTGGATAGAGCGCCAGCTTTGGGAGCTGGAAGTCGCTGGTTCGAATCCAGTCGCCCCGAGTCGGCCGAAGGCCGACTAGAGCAGGTGAGCAGTAGACCAGTAGAGCAGGAGAAAAGGGCAGAGCCGTCGGTAGCGCCAAGGCGCGATCAAGCGGCGAATCCGC
>CAZMDT010000058.1:0-3880 GCA_964564965.1 uncultured Planctomycetaceae bacterium
GCGGTCGAGCTCGGTGTTCATCCAGTCGTAGAGCAGGTGGAGGCCGACCTTGCTTGGCCCGCGGTCGGCGGCGAGCAGCCTGCCGCCGCTGTCGTAGAGGAGCACGTGCGGGATGCTGGCGACGCGGTAGGCCCGGGCGAGCGGGCGGGTGATGGGGTACTTGCGGACGGCGACGTCGGGGCGGAGGCGGGTGAAGACGCGGAGGTCGTCGTTGAGCTTCCCGCAGGCCCGGCAGCGGACGTCGTAGAACTCGATGATGGTGTGGCGCCCGGCGACGGGCGTGGGAGCGGGGGGCGCCTCGGCGTATTCGATGATGCCGCCGGCGGCGTCCGCGGGCAGCGTGTCCGGCACCGTCAGCAGCGTCTCCAGCGGGCCGTCGGGCAGCGATTGCGTGTAGGCGCTCCATCCCGCAGCGGCAAGCAACGAGATCAGAAGCACCCTCCTCACGCTGGACCTCCAGGGGAAGTTTACGATACGGCGATTGCCGTAGGCAATGCACGCAGGTGCCCGGGGCAGCGCGGCGGCCGGCAGGGCCCCGCGCGGCGGCCTAGCCGCGGCGCTGCGGTGGCTCGGCCCGCGCCAGCTCGTCGTGGTAGAGCTTCATCGCCCGGTCGGCGAGGCGCGGGAACCGCGCGTTCAGCCAGACGAGCAGCTTGCCGCCGAGGCTGAAGACGATCTCCGGGCGGTTCCGCCCGACGGTGCGGACGATGGTGCGGGCGATGGTCTCCGGCGGCGTCAGCCCGCGGAGGCGGGCGAACGTCGTGCGGTCCAGGCTCGTGCCCCCGCGGACGTGCCGGAAGAATTCGGTGTCGGTCAGGCCGGGGCAGACGGTGGTGACGTGCACGTGATAGGGCATCATCTCGACGCGCATCGCCTCGGAGAGCCCGCCGACGGCGAACTTGGTGGCGGAGTACGCCCCGTTGAACGGGCAGCCCCGCTTGCCGATCACCGAGGAGACGTTGAAGATATGCCCGCTCCGCTGGCGGATCATCACCGGGACGACCGCCCGGCACCCGTAGAACAGGCCGAAGAAGTTGACCCGGAAGATGTCCCGCATCGCCTCGTCGGTGGTCTCGTGGACGCGGGCGTGCACGCCGTAGCCGGCGTTGTTGACCAGCACGTCGATCCGCCCGAAGCGCTCCGCCGCGCCGGCCACCAGGGCGTCCACCTGCTCCCGCTCGCCCACGTCGGTCGGCGCCACGACGACATCCGCCTCGGCGGCGCCGGCGCCGCGGCAGCGGCCGGCGACCTCGGCGAGGCGGTCGCGGCGGCGGGCGGCGAGGACGACGGCGTAGCCGCGGCGCGCAAACGCGATGCCCGTGGCGGCGCCGATGCCGCTGGAGGCCCCCGTCACGATCGCCACGCGCTGCTCATCCGCCATGGGCGTCTGCGCCTTTCGCCCCGGTCACAGCACCGCCGCCACGATCGCCGCGGTCAGCAGCGCCAGCAGCAGGAGCTTCACGCGGTCGACCAGGCGGTCGATGTGACGCCGCGAACCCCCGGTGCTGCCGAGCCAGAGGATATAGCTGACGCGCGCGGCGATGGAGCCGTGGCGCCAGTTCGGCTGCCGGGCGGGAATGCCGTTGAGCTGGGCGATCCGCTCCAGCGAGTGAGCAAACAGCGCCGCCCCTTCCGGCGTGATGACGTCGGCGTCCTCGCCGGCGGCCGGGGCGCCGTCCGGAGCCCCGCCCGGCGGCGGCGACCGCCCCATCAGCCACGCCGCCATCACGTCGCTCTGGCCCTCGAACCGCCGGCTGACCCACCCGAAGCCGAAGCCCCACGCCACGGCGATGAGCGACAGCGTGACCACGATGGCGCCCCAGTTGCCGGTGCCGGTCGCCTCGGCGGCCAGGGAGCCGGCGATCGAGCAGAGCACGCCGGTGGTCACCGCGAACACCACGGCGTAGAGGATGTGGTGCGAGACGATGTGCCCCGCCTCGTGGGCGAAGATGGTTTCGACCTCGCGGTCGCTCATGCGGTCGAGCAGACCGTCGCTGAGCAGCACGTAGCGGACGTGCCGGGTGAGCCCCATGACGCCGGCGTTGGCGATGACCCCGTCGGATCGCCACACGAGGATGTCGCGGCAGCGCAGTTGGAGGCGCCGGCAGAGGGCCTCCAGCCCGCGCCGCAGCGGCCCGTCCGGCAGCGGGGCCGTCCGCCAGATCCGCACGATCAGCAGCGGCGCGATGTAGAACACCCCCACCCCCGCCGCGACCATCAGCGCGTAGGCGAGGTACGCGTACGCCTCTCCGGGCGGCAGAACCGGCTCCACGTACAGCTCCACCACGTCGCGGGCGAGGACGATCAGCCCCACCGGCACGAGAATGAACAGCAGGTGGTGGCGGGTGTTGTAGGCGAGGTACTGCCGCAGCGACCAGTTCGTCGCCCGCGGCTCGCCGCCTTCGTCCGGCGCCGCGAGCTGCGACCGCACCAGCCGGAAGAACGGGTAGTTCGCCGTCCACGTCAGCAGCAGCCCCGCCACGAACGGCGCCAGCGCCAGCAGCTTTCCCACCAGCGGCACGCGGGCGAGGCGCAGGGTCCCCATCACCCACCGGCCGTATCCCATCACCACCACGCCCGCCAGCCCGAAGATCAGCCACAGGTTCGTCAGCAGCACGATCCGCCCGTGGCGCTTCATGACGGCCTGGCGCGTGGCCCGCTGCCGCCGGATTGACCGGAACGCCAGTTCGGTGTTCACGCGGGCGACGAGGAAGGCCACGAGCAGATAGACGCCCACCGCCGCCGGCGTCGCCACGCCGGGCGCGAGGAGGTCGTCCAGCACCTCGGGGGCGAGGACCGTCAGGCAGACCACGAATCCGGCGAGCACAACCACCTGCATGGGGCACCGCGGGGGATTGTATCGGCATCGCCGCGGGGCCGGGGGAGGAATTTGCGCGCCGGTGCCATAAAGGCCCGGCGGCCGCGTTCGTATGGGTTGGACCTGTCAGCCGCCTGGGCCCGGCCGATCGCGCCGGCCGATGGCGGCAGGCTCCGCGCGCCACACGGGGCGGCGCCGGGGCGGCAACCCTTACGGCCCCCTGGGAGCGACGACGATGACGAAGTGGATTGGATGGCTCTTGGCCGTTGTGGCGGTGGCGGTGTTTGCCAGTCCGGCGCCAGCGGAGGAGGACCCGCTGCTGGGCGAGGAGGTGAAGCCGGCGGACACCACCGCGGCGCCGAAGGCGGCGCCCAAAACCCGAACGAACCGAACCGGTTCGTCCCGCGGCGGCTTCGGGCGGACCAGCATGGACGACCTGTACGCCCAGATGCCGACCGTCCTGAAACTCGAGGGCAAGCAGAAGCAGGACGTGGAGGCCGCCATCGCGGCCATCAAGGGCGAGAACGCGAACTGGGAAAAGAAGCTCACCGACGCGGTGACGGCCGCCCGGACGGCTTCGGAGAACGCCGGCCAGGACCGCGACGCCCGCCGAAAGGCCTGGGAGGCCTACATGGCCCTGAGGCAGGAGCGGAGCACCACGATGGCGAAGCCACGTGAGGCGCTGATGGCCCTGCTGACCGACAAGCAGAAGGCCGTCTGGGCCGGCTTCCTGCTCCGCCAGCGCATCATGCAGCGCTACGGCACCCTCAAGCTCACCCAGGAGCAGACCGACCAGATCCAGGCCCTGTGCGAGCGGGCGGCGATTAAGCAGGCCGAGGCCGTGAAGGCCGCTGCGGCCGCACCAGAGGCGCCCGCCACCGATGCCTCGAAGGCCGGCGGCAGGACGCGATCCGGCCGCGGAAGCGACACCGTCTCCCGCGAGCTCTACGCCGAGATCGAGTCCAAGGTCCTGACACCCGAGCAGCGCGACCAGCTCACGAAGCTGCGCGAGCAGTGGCGCAGCGGCCGCGGCGGCAAGGGCGGCCAGAACACCGGCGGCAA
>CAZMDT010000058.1:3980-8904 GCA_964564965.1 uncultured Planctomycetaceae bacterium
CGGCGGCAAGGGCGGCCAGAACACCGGCGGCAACCGCGGTGGCGGCGAGGACAATCCCATGCCGCCCATCGGCGGCTAGGTCCGTCCGGCCAGGCCGTTGCGCCCCGGCCGCGTGAGGCGGCGGGCGTGCGGCAAGCACGAGACGTAGATCGACGACAAACCCGCGTGGGGCCGGACGCTGCCGGCGGGGCGCCCGGCCCTCGCGTTGCGCTGCCCGGCTTCGCCACGGAGGCACGGAGACCACAGAGGGCGCTGAGCCTGTCAGCGATCAGCCCTCAGCCATCGGTCCCGGCGTTCCGAGTTCGGTGTTCCTCCGGTATTCCGGTCTTCCGGTCTCACGGTGTGGGGGCGGGGCGGGTCGTCGGCGCGGGGGCAAGCGACACGGCCCAGAAGCGCTCGGCGTCGAGGTCCTCGATCTCGTCAACCGGATCGGACTGATCGCCAAGCCCTCGGAGGTGGTGTAGAGGAAGTAGCCGTCCGTGGGCAGATCGGCCGCCGCGCCGAAGCGGGCCGTCGCCTTCTTGTTCACCGGGCTGGACGGGCTCGTCGCACGCGGCGGGGCGAGGGGCTCGCCCCGGGCCGCGGTCACCGCCATCAGCCCCAGAACCAGCGCTGCCCTGCGGCAGCCGCGAATCGCCGTCATCTGCGGTCTCCTTCCCCTGCCCGCGGCGGGCCCGGACACCCTGAACACCGCAGGCCGCCGCGAAGACCGGGCGACCTCGCCCGGTGCCCATCGGCCGACTGGCGGCCCGGGCCGGCCACCCCGGGCGAAAAAATCCTTGCGGGGCGCAGTATCCGCCGGTCACGGCGGCGTTATATTAGCTTAGGCGCTTGGCCGCGTGAGGCCGGGCACCAGCACACCAGCAGCGGGCCGGCGGGGCGCGGCCCGAGCCGGAACACGATCGCCCCCACGGAGAGCGGAAGATGAAGCGTTTGGGATGGCTGCTGAGCATTCTGGCCGGCCTGTTGCTGGCGGCCCCGGCGGCGCTGGCGGACGACCAGCCGGCGCCCGAGGACAAGCCCAAGCCGGCCAAGAAGAAAGGCCCCAAGGAAGGCAAGAAGGCGAAGGCGGACCCGGGCATGCGCGGCGAATACGGGATGATGGCGGAGGTCCTGAAGCTGGACGAGGCCACCGCCAAGAAGCTCCAGGAGCAGGTCGCGGCGAACGGGCAGGCCGTCAAGGACTGGCAGGAAGCCAACGGCGCGAAGCTCAAGGAGCTGATGGGCCAGCACAAGGAGCTTCGGCAGGACAAGGAGAAGGAGGCCGAGGCCAAGAAGGTCGCCGAGGAGATCAAGGCCCTCCAGGACGCACGGGCGAAGCTGGAGGAGGACGGCAGGGCGAAGGTGATGGCTCTGCTGACGGACGACCAGAAGAAGGTGTGGGCGGGGTTCGTTCTTCGCCGGGGCCTCATGCGGAGCTTCCGCGGCATCAAGCTGGAGCAGGCGCAGATCGACCAGATTCAGGGCCTGTGCGAGACGGCCGCCGCGACCATGCCCGACGCCAAGGACCGCACCAAGCAGAAGGAGCGGACCGAGGCGGTCAAGAAGCTCATCGCCGAGATCGAGTCGAAGGTCCTGACGAAGGAGCAGGCTGATGCGCTGAAGCAGGCCCGCGAGAAGAAGCCGGCGCCCAAGGAGCCGAAGCCCAAGGGCCAGAAGCCCGAGAAGGGCAAGAAGGGCGGGAAGGGCGAAGGCGAAGGCGAAGGCGAGCCGACGCCGTTCGTGGAATAGCCGGATCGGGCGTTTGATGAGCAACGGGGCCGGGTCTGCCGCAGGCGGGTCCGGCCCTGACGTTGCGCCGCCTGGTGCCTCTCAGGCGTTCTCGGCGGGGGCTGCCTCCGCCATGTCGGCCTCGCGAAGCCTGGGGCGGCGGGGTTCCCGCCGGGTGGGCGGGGGCACCCGCAGCAGGTCCTCGCCCAGCTTGCCGGCGACGGTGACGAACGCCTCGACGACGGCGGGGTCGAATTGCGTGCCGCTGCCGCGGCGCAGCTCGTCGATCGCCTCGGCGATGCTCTTGGCGGACCGGAAGGTGCGCGGGCTGGTCATGGCGTCGAAGGCGTCGGCGACGGTGAGGATGCGTGCGGTGAGGGGGATGGCGCCCCCCTTGAGCCCCTCGGGGTAGCCCGAGCCGTCGAACCGCTCGTGGTGGTAGCGGACGGTGGGAATTTCCTGCTCGAGGAACTCCATGCCCTCCATGATGCGGACCGACAGCAGCGGATGCTTCCGCATGGCGCTGACCTGGTCCCCGTCGAGCCCGCTGTCGCACAGCAGGATGGAGTCGGGCATGGCGAGCATGCCGATGTCGTGCAGCATGCCCGCCACCCGCAGGCGCTTGATCACGCGGTCGGGCAGGCCCATCTCGTTGGCCAGCAGCACGGCGTAGCGCTGCGTCTTCCGCGCGTGGGCGGCCATGTGCGGGTCCCGGTGGGCGAGGATCTCCATGATCTCCTCGAGCCCCTGGACGAACATGTCCTTGAACTGGGTGTCCAGCCCGATGAGCTTCTTGCTGAGGACGTCCACCTCGCCGGTCTGGTTCAGGCGGTTGGCGGGCCCGGAGGTCTCCAGGTCGTGCGCCTGGAAGAGGCAGTTGCGCCCTTCCTCCTTGGCGGCGTACATCGCCTGGTCCGCCAGCGACATCATGGCGTCGGGGGAGTCGATGGCGCCCGAGTTCAGGTCGGTGATGCCGATCGACATCGTCACGTTCGCCCCCACGCCGTTGCACTCCACGTGCTGGGCGGCGACCTCGCGCCGGATGCGCTCGGCGACCTCCGCGGCGTTGGCGGCGGGCGTCTCCGGCAGGAGAATGGCGAACTCGTCGCCCCCCAGCCGCGCGGGCAGGTCGGCCTTGCGGCAGGCGGTCTCGATGCAGTTCGCCACCTGCTTCAGCAGCTCGTCCCCCGCCTGGTGCCCGCCGGCGTCGTTGATCGCCTTGAAGAAGTCGATGTCCATCATGACCAGCGACATGGGGCGGTTGTACCGCCGCGCCTGGTAGTAGAACGCCTCCAGCACCTTCTCGAAGTGCCCCCGGTTCGCCAGCCCGGTGAGCTGGTCGGTCTTCGACATCGACGCCAGGCGCTCGAACGCCGATTCCAGCCGCCGCGCCAGCACCAGCGGCTCCCCGTGGAGTTGACGGGTCAGGCCGTCGACCTTCCCCCCCCCGACGGCCTCCATCCGCTGGATGCGCCTCAGCAGGCGGATGACCGGCCCGGAGACGAGGATGTGCGTGCCGACGATGACGAGCAGGCAGAGCCCCACCGACAGCGCGAGGACGATCAGGATCGCCCGCCGCGCCGCCGCCGCCTGGCGCCGCACGTGCGCCACCGGCACGTCCGCGCGGAAGTAGCCCAGGCGGTTGCCCACCATGTCCTGGATCCACCACGCCACGGCCAGCGTGTCGCTGTCCGACGACCACAGCGCCTGAGAGCCCGAAAGGTCCCCCGCCATTCCCCGCGGAAGCTGGGCCGCCACGACCGCGATGAGCTCCCCGCCGATGGTCGTGCCGATCGATTCCCGGACCGTGGCGTCCAGACGACGCCCCAGCCAGAACTGCCCCGACCCGCCCGGGATGTCCTGCCGGGCGACAGCGGCGATGGTGTTGTCGTACTTGAGCAGGCCGCTGTCGCCGGCGCCGTTGAGGTCGCCCAGGCTGGCGACCGCCTGGGCCGCCGCCTTTCGGGCGGCCGCCGGCTCGCCGTCACGCGCCCACGCGCAGACGACCTCGCCGTTCGCGGCGGTGATCCACGCCAGGTCCGGGCCTCCCTCGCCAAACGCCTCCCCCGCAAAGGCCGCCATGTCCCCCTCGCCGCCGGCGATCCGGCGGACGGCGTCGTGCCTCGCCCAGGCGACGCAGGCCTCGCGCAGCCCTTGGCGCCGGACGTCCACCGCCGCCCGGACGGCGGTCTCGGCGCGGACGGCGCGCTCGCGATGGGCCGAGGCCTCCTGCCGCTCCAGGTACGGCGCCAGGCTGAACTGGTCCAGCAGGAAGATACCGCCCGCGCACGCCACGGCCATGATCAGCAGCATGCCGGGGGAGGTCAGCTTCGTCTTGTTGATGGTCTCGACCATGTTACGAGGGGCCGCATGAGGCGGACCCGGTGCGCATCCTTTCATTACCAGTCGGTACCGGCCATCCTTACTATCGGCTGGGGGATGCGCGAGTTTAGTTTCCCCTCCGGGGATTGTGCCCCTCGTCCGCCCGGCCCCCCTGCCGCGATGAGAATGAACGTCGAGATCAACGTCGCCATCCCATCACTTCACACCAGCGCCGCCCACCGACGTAGAAGAGCATCTCCCTTGCCAAACAGCCGTTGCAGCAGCATGAACAGCCCTGCTGAGAGTGTGTACGTGACCTCAAAGCGGCCTACGTACGCGATCGGCTTGTGCATCCATGCCCGCCCTGGCGGTTCCGCGGATTGGGCAGAGCGTGGTCGGCGGAGGGTCGGTCAGTCGGCCAGCGGGGCGGAGGCGCCGGCCGTGGCGGTGATGGCGACGTTGTCCCAGACGATGCGGGGATTGACGTTCCGCCAGAGCAGTTGCTCGTACTCGGAGAGCCGCTCGATGACGGCGGCGAGCTGCGCGGGCTCGAAGCGGCGGGCGAGGGTCTCGACGGCGTCGGGCTGGTCGGCGTTGATGGGCGGCGCGTCGGCGCGGGCGGCGAGGTGCAGTGCATCGCGGAAGGCGGCCGCCGCCAGCTCGAGCATCGTGCCGGCCGCCCGGCGCGAGGCCACCAGCTTCGACAGTTCCGCCCCGCCGGCCTTTTTCGACTCGGCGACCAGCAGGCCCGCCAGCTTGTCCATCGTCTCGGCCAGCGACGCGCCGAGCCCGCCGTCGTCGCCGGCGGCGATGCGCGCCAGCATGTCGCGCTTGGCGTCGTAGAGTCCCCGGGCGGCGAGTCGCTGCGCCCGCCCGACGGAGCCGGCCGTGA
>CAZMDT010000058.1:8914-12696 GCA_964564965.1 uncultured Planctomycetaceae bacterium
GCCTCCGCTTCCGCCACGCCCGCCTCGGCGAGCCGCTCCGCCACGAAGCCGGTCGGCAGCAGGCCGAAGCGGATCATCGCGCAGCGGCTGAGCGTGGTGGGCAGGAGCTGTTCCGGCTGCCGGCAGACGAGGATGATCGTCACGCCGGCGGGGGGCTCCTCGAGGGTCTTGAGCAGGGCGTTCTGTGCGGCGTCGCTCATCAGCTCGGCCTCGAGCACGACGAACACCTTGCCGCGCCCGCGGGAGCAGGATCGCATGGCCGGCGCCAAGAGAAACGCGCGGATCACGTCGATGCTCAGCTCCTGCATTTTGCGCGCGCGGACCTGGGGGTCGTCGTGGTAGGCGGCGAGCTCCTTGCGGACGACGTGGACGTCGGGGTGGGAGCCGGCGGCGGTCATGCGGCAGTCCTCGCAGGCGCCGCACGCCTGGCGGAAGGGCGGCCCGTCGGGCTCGTCCGCCTCGCCGAACAGCGGCGAGGCGGCGGCGTTGACGGCGGGCGAGGCGCACAGCAGCGTCCGGGCGAGTGCGAGGGCGGTGGTTCGCCGCCCGACGCCTTCGGGCCCGGCGAAGATGTAGGCGTGCGGCATCCGCCGCCCGGCGAGCGTCCGCTGGAGCCGGCCGACGGCCTCGTCCTGGCCCACGATGTCGGCGAGGTCAAGCACCGGTCACCTCGCGGCCCGGCTCGTCACGGCCTGGCGGAGGCGGGCCTGGACGTCGTCGATGCTGCCGCGGGCGTCGATGACGACGACGCGCGCGGGGTCGCGGGCGGCCTGCTCGCGGAACAGCTCGGCCACGCGCCGGTGGAACGCCGGCGCCTTCGACTCCACCCGGTCCGGGGCGCCCACCCCGGCGATGCGGGCGAGGCCCTCTTCGGCGGGCAGGTCGAGGATGACGGTGAGGTCGGGCCAGGTGTCGCCGACCGCGATGCGTCCTGCCGTCATCACGTCGTCGGCGGGCACGCCGCCGGCGCCCTGGTAGGCGACGGTCGCGGAGACGTAGCGGTCGCAGAGGACGCAGTCGCCGCGCGCGAGGGCGGGGCGGATGACCTCGGCGGCGAGCTGGGCGCGGCTGGCCATGTAGAGCATGGTCTCGCAGGCGGCGGCCATCTCGCCGTGGGCGCCGTCGAGCAGGATCTGGCGGATGCGGTCGCCGATGGCGGTGCCGCCGGGGTCTCGGGTAGCCGTCACGGCGAGTCCCTGCCCGCGGAGCCATTCGGCGAGGAGCCTGAGCTGCGTGCTCTTGCCCGCCCCGTCCGGGCCGTCGATCACGACGAACCGGCCCGCCAGGATGTCCTTCAGGTCGCTCATGCGCGGCGATGGTAGCGTGGAGGCGAGGCGTTTTCCAGACGCGGGCGGCGGGGCGGCGCGGCCCGCCGGGGGCGAGCGGCCGTCAGCCCCCGAAGGCCAGCAGCACCACCGGCAGCACCACCGCCAGATACAGCAGCGTGTTGACCACGAACACGAGCGACGCCTCCCGCGGCCTGATGTCGAACATGTTGGCCACGCCCACCATCGTGACGGCCGTGGGAACGAATGACTCGATGAGGAAGGCGTTCATCGCGTTGCCCCGCAGGGGCCAGGGGGTCAGCAGCGTGGCGCCGGCGAGCGCGCCGCCGAGGGCGAGCCCCAGGCCGAAGCGCGCCGCCGAGACGGCGGCGATCAGCCGCTTGACCGCCGCGAACTGCCCCACGTGCAGCCGCAGGCCGATCGAGAAGTAGGCGGCGACGGTCACGAGCACCACGAGCGTGTCGACGACGTAGAGCCTTCTGACGGCCGGCGGCGCGGCAACGCCGCCCAACGACAGGGCGACCGCCGCCAGCCCGATCGGCAGCCCCAGCGAGCGCCAGTCGAACAGGCTGCGTGCGATGAGCCCGGCGAGCGACCTTCCGGGCTGCCCGGGGCTGTAGTGGCGGGCGATCGGGTAGGTGACCAGCACGATCATCGGCATCCACATGAGGCAGTAGATGCTCATCAGCCCCAGGCCTTCGGTGCCGTAGAGGTGGTACAGCACCAGCCCGCCCATGGTAAAGCCGGCGTTGCCGAGGGTGGAGCCGATGGCGAGGAGTCCGGTTTCCTGCCGGTCGCGGCCGACGAGCCGGCCGATGAGCAGCCCCCCGCCGGCCATCAGCACGAGGTGGACGGACCCGAGCGCCGGCAGCCAGAAGTCCCCCGCCCGCAGCCGCATCTGCCAAATGCTGAAAAACCCCGCCGCCGGGTACCCGAGCACCAGGATGCCGGTCATGAGGCCGCGGGCGAAGCGTTCGGAGAGCCAGCCGCGGCGGCGCACGAGATACCCCGCCGCCAGCGGCGCCACCACGAGGATCACCGGGATGGCGCTTTTGAGGTCCATGCCGAGGGCGCACAGGATAGCGGGAGGCGGCGGGAGTTCCGAGCGCGGCCTGAAGCTCCCGCGCCCGCCGGTCAGCCGGGGGCGACCTCGACGGCCTGCCTGCCGCCCGACAGCTCCTGCCGCCCGCCCCGCCAGACCAGCTCGCCCGCGAGCCCCTCCGGCAGCGTCACCTCGCCGGTCAGGCGGTCGCCGTCGCGGCGGAAGTCCACGGCGATCTCACCGGCCGGGTGCACGAGCGCCCCGGAGGCGCCCGCCAGCGGGGCGAGCTGCGGGGCGATCCGCACGCGCTCGAAACCGAACGCCGCCGGGCGGATGCCCAGCACCGTGGCGAAGCCGTGGTAGATCGGGTGCGCCCCCCAGCCGTGGCAGTCGCTGCGGGTGCGGGCGGCGATCTCGGGGGTGGTCCGGAAGCCGCGGGCGGGCAGGTCGTACCACAGTTGCAGGCGCTCGAACAGCACGTCCGCCCGCCCGAGCAGCCGGCACGCCTCAAACAGGTAGTGGGTGAACCACAGCGAGGTCCGCGTCAGGGCCTCGTCGGCGAAAAGCGTCTCGGCGAGGCGCCGGCGCCGGGTGGCGTCCAGGCGCCCGCTCAGAAGCGCCAGGCACTGCGCGTGCTCGCTGAAGCACGGCTCGCCGCGCGATTCGACCATCAGGCCGCGGGCCTCGTCCCAGAACGCCTCGGCCGCCCGGGCGGCAAGGGCGCCCGCGAGGCGCTCCGCGCGGGCGGCGGGCTCCGCCTCCCCCGCCCACCGCTCCAGCTCGCCGGCCAGACCGAGGGCGTAGACGAACAGCCAGTTGAGCACGCCGCTGGCGCCGCCGTCGATTCCCGGCGGGCGGCCGCCGTCCCAGGCGGGCACCCAGTCCACGTAGTTCCAGCCGTTGGGGGAGGCGAGCAGCCCCTCGGCATTGAGGTGCCGGGCGAAGGCGTCGATGACGGCCCGGACGCCGGGCAGGCGTCGGCGGACGAACGCGCGGTCGCCGCGCCACATCGCGTAGTCGTGCACCATGCCGATCCACCAGAGCGAGAAGGACGGGATGACCTGGAGCCGGCGGCTGGGGCAGCGCGACTGCGTCAGCCCGCTCGGCAGCAGCGACTGGTGGAACAGCTCGACGCACTTGCGGGGCAGGCGGTCGTCGCGCGTCAGGCAGTAGGTCGTCAGCGCCTCCAGCCGCCCGTCGCCGGCGTAGAGGAGCTGCTCGTAGTAGGGGCAGTCCACGTACGTCTCGTGGGCGCACATCTGGAGCCCACGGACCATCACCGGCAGCGCCGCCGCGAAATCCTCCCCCAGCCACAGGCGCGTCTGCATCTGAAGCGGGCAGCGCGTCTCGCGCAGCGCCAGCGCGTCGAGGGTGAGCGGCTCGCCGGCGGTGCGGACGAGCAGCTCGAGGTACCGCCCCGCCCGCCACCAGAGCGGGCGGAACGTCCGCCCCTC
>CAZMDT010000059.1:0-11295 GCA_964564965.1 uncultured Planctomycetaceae bacterium
CCGACCGCCCCGCCCGCCGCGAAACAGAACACGTCCGTCGTCGACGGCACGCGCCAGACGAGGACGGCTCGGTCCGGCGCGAGCGCCATGATCGGGAACTGCCCGAGTTCCATTATAAGCCCGAACGCCCCGACGAGCAGGGCGGCCTTCGCCGCGCGGCACGCGGGGCCGCCGCGGCGAAGCCACGCGAAGCCCATCAGCGCCGTCAGGCCGAGCGCCGCCGACAGGGCAACCGTCCGGACAAACAGGTACACGTCCTGGGGCCCGCCGCGGAGCGCCCGGTGCGACAGCGGCAGCCACTCCGGGCCGCGAGGGATCTTGCGGGCCATGGCGTCGACGTCCCAGACGAACGTGAACGGCTCCCATTCGAGGTAGACCAGATAGCCGGCGAGCAGCGCCAGAGCGAGGGCGAGCTTCGCGCCTCGTCCCAGTCGCCCGCGAAACGCCGCCGCGAGGGCGACGCCCGCCAGCGCCCCGGCCGCGGAGACGACCACGTTGGCGGCGTTGGCGGCGCGCGAGACGATGCCGATCTTGCCCGCCTCCGCGAGGGCGGCGAACGCCGCCACGATCGTCCACGCCCGCAGGCCGGCCGCCCGCCGCCCGGCGAGCGCCGCCGCCAGCAGGCCCGCCAGCACCGCGTACACGCCCGCCCGCCGCACGAGCCAGTGGTGCCACGGGTGCATCGCCATCCCGCTGGCCAGCAGGTGGCTGCGTTTCAGGTTGTGCCACACCTCCGAAAGGTCCAGCGTCGGCCAGAGCGGCCACCACGCGTCGGCCGCCAGCGCCAGAAGCAGCAGCAGCGCCACCAGCGCCACCGGGCGCTCGCGGCACCACGTGCGCAGCCCCCGGCGCAGCGCCAGCCAGGCGCCCCGCCCGAAGACCGCCCCCGCCATCGCGCCGAGCGCCGTGCCGGCCACGCACATGGCCACGTCGTTGATGCCGGCCACACGCGAGGGCGAGAAGAGCTGGAGGAACTCGATCAGCAGGACGGTCGTCGTGGCGACGACGACTGCGCCCAGAACGGCCAGCACGCGCGACTCGCCCCGCCGGCTGCGCCACCGCGTGCCCAGCAGCAGCCCCAGCGGCAGGTAGAGCAGGAAGTTGCCGACGAGGTCGACGCGGCTGGTGTGCCCCTGCCGCCCCAGGGGCCAGTACGTCAGCGAGCGCCGGAGGCGCTCAAAGGCCGCCCGGCGGTCGCCGACGAGGTCGAACGGCATCAGGCTGCCGTAGACGACCAGCACGAGGTACAGCACGCAGAGGATGGTGAGCAGGCGTCGGTTCATGGGGCGCGCCGCGGCGTGCCTACTATATCGGCGCCCGGCGCGGCGGGCGACAGTGCGGCGATGCCGGCGTGGCCGGGCGTTGCGGGGGCCTCAGGCGGCGCCCGGGGCCCCGGGGGATTCCTGCTTCCGCTCCAGGCGCTCATGGCGGCGCCGCCGGTAGGTGACGACCGCCCAGCGGATGACGAAGTACGTCGGGACCCCCCAGATCAACGCGACGACGAACCCGCCGAGCATCAGCGGGACGGCCAGGTCCCAGGTGGCCTTCAGCCAGGCGGTGACGACCGTCCACACGCCGCCCCGGACGCTCAGCGCCTTCTCGAACAGCCCGATGGGGTTGTCGAGGGGCTGGAGCATGACGAGTCGGCCGGCCCAGTAGTCGATGGCGTACATGACGGGCATCGTCACCGGGTTGGAGATCCACACCCACGGCAGCCCGACGATCTTGTTGGCCCGGAAGATCGTCGCCAGGACGAGCGTGACCATCATCTGGATGCCGACGATGGGCAGCCAGCCCGTGAACATCCCCAGTGCCACGCCCAGCGCGATGCGGTGCGGCGTGTCGTCCACGTGCAGCACGCGGTAGAGGAAGAAGTCCTTGGCCTTCCGGGCGATGTACCTGTAGGGCATCAGGCGCTCCGCGCAGCGAGCATGTCCTCGGCCGCCGACACGACCGCCTCCGGGCGGATCAGCTCCATGCACGTCACGTGCCGGCAGCGGCGCTTCAGGCACCCCTGGCACGGCACGTCGGCGACAACGGCCCGCCCGGGGGGCAGCGGTCCGGTCCGCTCGAGGCGCGTCGGCCCGACGAGCACCACCGCGCCGACGCCGACGGCCGAGGCGATGAACTTCGCCGCAGAGTCGCAGCATATCACGCCCGCCGAGACGGCGATGACGGCCGCCATCTGGGGGATGGTCGTCTCGCCGGCGGCGCTGGTGACGCCCGGGCCGGAAGCGTCGGCGATCTGCCGGCACATCGCCCGGTCGCCCGGCGTGCCGAGCAGCACGACCGGGCGCCGCCGCGCCACCGCGGCCGCCACCGCCGGCCAGCGGCGCTGCGGGTAGAGCTTCGTCGGCCAGCGGGTCGGCGGCACGCACACGACGAACTCGCCCCGCGTTAGCCCCCGGGCGGCGCAGAAGCGCTCGGCGAAGGCGCGGGCCTCGGGCGCCAGGTGGAGCGTCAGGTCCTCTCGCCGTGCGTCGATGCCGAGGCGGCGCGCGAGTTCGACGTTGCGGTCGATCGTGTGCTCGGCCGCGGTGGCGATGCGGTGCGTGTAGAAGAGGCGGGCGTGCTCGCGGGCGTCGGCGAAGCCCGCCCGCAGGGGCGCCCGGGTCCTGGCGGCGAGCCAGCCGCTGCGGAAGAGCCCCTGGAGGTCGATGGCCCAGTCATAGCGGGAGGTCCGCAACGCCCGCACGAGGCGGCGAAGCTCCGCGATGGCTCGCCCCGACCGCCACAGCCGGCCCAGCAGCCGCCGGTCGAACTCGACCACCGCGTCGAGGGCGTCCTCCCCGGCGAGCAGCGGGGCGTAGTCGGTGTTCACCAGCCACGCCACGTGGGCGTTCGGGAAGGTCCGCCGCAGCCCGCGCAGCACCGGCAGGGCCGTCAGCACGTCGCCCAGGGCGCTGGGCTTGATGATGAGCACGCGGGCCGGCTCGGGGGGTGTGGGGGCTGGGGCGATCACGGGGCGGGCCTCCGCGCCGCCTTCTGGCGCCGGCGCCGTGTGCGGATCTGCTGGGCCAGGCGCCGGCTCGACCAGTCGGCGAGCATTCGCCAGTAGGGCTTGAAGTTGACGGGCCCGCCGCCGGGGCGGCGCAGGTAGCCCACGAGCAGGCGGAGGCGTTCGGCCCGGTTCACCGCCGTGCTCTGAAGCAGTGAGACGTTCAGGCGCATCAGCCCGGCGAACCGCTGGCGGGCCGTCAGCGAGCGGCAGCGGCGCAGGCCGTCCAAACCCACCAGCACGACCTGGGGGTTTCGCCCGGCCCGCCACCGCACCAGCAGGTCGCGCGCCTTCAGCGCGCGGTGGGCATAGTTGTTGTCGTGCAGGCGCTGGAGCAGCCGGCCAAGCTGCCACAGGACCTCCCGCGCCAGCCGGCGGCGCTCCGTGCGGGTGAGGGGGCTTTTGTCGCGGCCCCCGGCGGCGAGGTGTGCGTCGAGGAACCGCCCCAGCGGCGGGGCGTCCACCGCCTCGGTGATGAGGATGCTGTCGGCCAGGCCCGGGCCGCGACGCCACTCGAGGGCCGCCAGCGGCAACGCCACCGGCACGCGCCGCTGAACCAGCGAATGCCCCAGCCGGAAGGCCCGCGCCGCGGGGCCCCCGCGCAGGCGCGTCGTCAGCGTCGCCAGCGCGCCCGCGGGCCGTTGGCGATGGACGAACACCTCGACCTCGTGGCGCCCGACGCGCAGCCGCCGGCGGACGACCGTGCTCGTGGGCGTCTCGGCGACGACCGCCACGCCGGCGCCCCGGAAGAGGGCCTCGGGGTCGGCGAGGGCGGCGTGCCATTGGGGCGCCTCGAAGACGAGCTGCGTCGCGGCCGACCAGGCGGGCCATCGCGGCCCGGCCAGCATGGCGTGCCCCCGCCACCCCCCGCCGAGCCTCAGGCGCGTGAAGTGGCGGTTGCTGCCCACCACCAGCCGGTCGTGGCGGGCGTCCTGCCGCCCGCCGTGGCGGCGCGCCAGGTCCTCGACCATGATCTGCCATCCGCTGGCTGTGCCGTCGGAGCCCTGGGCCTCCAGGTAGTGCTTCAGGAAGCGCAGCCGCTCCGTCCGCGTGGTGAAGCCGCGACGGTCGTACAGCAGGGCGGCCAGGTCCTTCGCCCGGGCACGGCGCGACAGCCTGCCGCGGCGCACCCGCCGCACGTCCCCCCACGCCAGGTGGGGCCAATCCCCCTCCTGTGTGACGAGAAGCCGGCGGCAGGTCAGGCCGTAGAGCCGCGCCCCCGCCGCGTGCGCCCGGCCGATCATGCCTGCAAGCTCCACGAGCGCCCGCCGGATGGCCCGCCGGCCGGCCGGGCCCCGCGCCAGCTGCCGCTCGTGCCAGACGTCGGCCGGCTCCGGCGCGGACCCCAGCTTCGGCGGCTCGACGGGGCGCGCCGGCGCGCGCGCCGCGGCCTGTCGGCTCGTCGCTGTGATCGGGTTCATGGCTCCGCCGCTATCCTGCCGCACGATTATATCGGCGGCGCAATGGGACCATCAAGCCGCGCCGGCGACGGCGGCGTGGATGTCGGCGAGCCGCTCGCGGCTGCGCTGCGGGGCGAAGCGTCCGGCGGCGTCGCGGGCGGCCGCGCCCAGCCGCGCCCGCAACGCCGGCTGCTCGATGAGGTGCAGAATCGCGCGCGTGGCGTCGGCGGGGGCGCCCGCGGGGATGACGAGTGCGGCGGGGTCGCCGGCGAGGAGTTCGACGGCGTCCGGCGTGTCGGCCGTCGCGATCGGCAACCCCGCCGCCATCGCCGTCGCCAGCGACGCCACGCCCTCGTCGCGTGTCTGGAAGAACACGGCGGCGTCGGCGGCGGCCAGCACGTCGGCCAGCGGCGCCTCCCAGCGCGTAAGGGCCATCTCGGCGTGGAAGCCCGTCGCCCGCGTGAACGCCGCAAGCGTCTCGAGCCCCGGGCCCTCGCCGTGCAGAATCGTCCGCAGCGTGGAGCCGGCGTGCCGACAGATGGCGTGCGCCCAGCAGGTGTATCGGTGGCCGGAGAAGGGCGTCACGCGCCCCGTCGCCGCCACCACGGGAACGTCCGCGGCGAAGCCGACCGCCTGGCGAAACCGCCGGCGGCGCTCCTGGCGGTCGTCGATCGCGGCGGCCGGCGGCGGCAGGACGTGCACGGCCCCCTCGGCCACCCCGAGAGCGGCCAGCGCCCTCGCGGCGGCTTCCGTCGGAACCGTCAGCGCAAGGTCGCCCGCCTCGACGGCAGCGCGGATGAACCCCATGGCCGGGGCGTCCGGCACGCACGGAAGCGACAGCACCGCACGCTGCCCGCGCCGCCGGGCGACGGTGACGGCGGCCCGCGCGGCCCGGGGCGACCACGCGTGGATCGCGCCGGCGGGGCCGAATCGGCGGGCGATGCGCCGCCCGCCCAGCCACGCCAGCCCGAGGGGGGCGTGCTCGGGCGTCACGCCGGGCAGGCGGTGGTGCTCCGGCGGCGGGCCGAGGGAGACGATTCCGTCCTCCGGCCCGGCCAGCAGCGCGAGCTGGAGCAGGCCGTCCGCGGGGGTCGAGCCGTCGATGATGTGCAGCGTGCCGGTCACCGGCGGCGCATGATACGCGCCGCGCGCCGCCGCAACAAGCGTGCCGGATCGCCCGCGAGGCGCGCGGGGTTTCGGACGTGGCGCGGGCGGCGTATAATCCGCCCCGGCGCGCGGCGGCGCCGAGGCGAGGACGCGAGATGGCATCCCTCCAGGCTCTTCAGGACAGGTTCCGGCGGAACGGGGTGTTCGTGATGCGCGTGCGCCTGGCGGACGACGCCGACGCGATGGGGGCGCTCCTGGCGGCGCTGCGGGCCGGGGGGGCACGCCTCGGCGAGGCAGTGCTGGCCGAGCACCTCTGCGGGTGGTTGGTGTACGACCTCCAGGTCTTCGTCACGAGCGATGAGCAGATGGCGGGCGTGCGAGCGGCCGCCGAGGGCGTCGCCGGCGTGGAGGTCGAGGCCGTGACTGACCCGGCGATGGCCACGCACCGCGGCGGGGCGTGCGAGATGCGCACCCGCGTGCCCATCCGCTCGAACACGGACCTGCGGATCGTCTACACGCCGGGCGTGGCCCGCGTGTGCCGGGCGATCCAGGCGGACGCCTCGCTCGCCCGGACCTACACGAACCTTGCCAACAAGGTGGCCATCGTCACGAACGGCACGGCGATCCTCGGGCTCGGCGACATCGGCGTGGTGCCGGGGCTGCCCGTGATGGAGGGCAAGAGCGCGATCTTCTGGGAGTTCGCCGGCATCTCGGCCGAGCCGATCCTCGTCGATACCCACGACCCGGAGGAGTTCGTCCGCACCGTCTGCACCATCGCGCCGACGTTCGGGGCGATCCAGGTGGAGGACGTGAAGGCACCGGAGTGCTTTTACATCACGCGGGAGCTGGACCGCCGGCTGGCGATTCCGGTGATGCACGACGACCAGTACGGCACGGCGACGATCGTGCTGGCGGGGCTCTACTCGGCGCTGCGGAAGACCGGCGGGCGCATCGAGGAGCAGACGTGCGCCATCAGCGGCGCGGGCGCCGCCGGCACGGCCATCGCCGACCTGCTCCTGAAGGCCGGCGTGCCCGACGTGGTGCTGTGCGACAGCGTGGGCATCATCCACCGCGGGCGCGAGGAGCGAATGAACGACGAGAAGCGCCACCTCGCCGAGTGGACGAACAAGCGGAACGTCCGGGGATCGCTCCCCGAGGCGATGAAGGGGCGGCGGCTGTTCATTGGCGTCTCGCAGCCGAACATCGTCTCGCAGGACATGGTCCGCTCGATGGCCGAGGGCGCAATCGTCTTCGCGCTGGCGAACCCGGTCAGCGAGATCACGGTGCAGGAGGCGTACGAGGCGGGGGCCGCCGTCGCGGCCGACGGGCGGATGCTCAACAACGCGCTGGCCTATCCGGGCATCTTCCGCGGAGCGCTGGACGCGCAGGCGGAGGCGATCACCGAGCCGATGATGATGGTCGCCGCCCACGCCCTGGCGAAGATCGTCCCCGAGGGCGACCTCCTGCCGGAGATGATGGACCCCGCCACGCACCGCGCCGTGGCGGAGGCCGTCATGGCGGCGGCGAAAAAGGCGGATTAGGTCCTTGCGATGGCGCGCGAAATACGTATCCATGCCTGGATTCCCGGCGCGCGGCTGGTCGGGAGGCCCCGGGTGGCAACCGAGAAAGGCTCTGACATGGCGACGTTCAGGAAGGCCGGTGACATCAAGGTCGGCGTGGTCGGTTACGGCGGCGCGTTCAACATGGGGCGGAAGCACCTGCAGGAGATGAAGCGCGCCGGCATGACGCCGCTGGCCGTGGCGGACACGGACCCGCAGCGCCTCCGCATCGCCGAGCAGGACTTCCCCGGCATCGAGACGTACCCGTCCCTCGCCCACATGCTCCGCCGAAGCGAGGTGGACCTCATCACCCTCATCACCCCGCACAACCTGCACGCCCGGCAGGCCGTCCAGGCACTGCGGGCCGGGCGGCACGTGGTCTGCGAGAAGCCGCTGGCCATCACGACGGCCGAGTGCGACCGCATGATTGCCGCCGCCGGCCACAGCGGCGTGGTCCTCTCCACCTACCACAACCGGCACTGGGACGGGTGCATTCTGAAGGCGGTGCGCACGGTCCTTTCGTCCCGCCGGCCGATCGGGGAGATCGTCCGCATCGAGGCGCACATGGGCGGCTACCATCGCCCGGGCGCCTGGTGGCGCAGCAGCAAGTCGATCTCCGGCGGGATCCTGTACGACTGGGGCGTGCACCTGCTGGAGTACTCGCTTCAGCTCATCGACGCGGAGATCGCGGAGGTGGCGGGCTTCGCGAAGCGGGGCTTCTGGGCCCCGCGGACGCCCTGGAAGGCGGACACCAACGAGGACGAGGGCTTCGCCGTCGTGCGGTTCGCGTCGGGGCAGTGGCTGACGCTGACGATCACGTCGATCGATTCGCTGTCCAAGGGCCGGGACCGCGGACAGCTCGAGATCACCGGCACGAAGGGCACGTACGTCTTCGGCGGGGGGGACTGGAAGATGACCACCCACGGGCGCAAGGGCCAGCCCGTCGTCAAGGAAGGCAAGAACCCCCGGGGCCAGGGGTGGCGGTTCTACCAGAACATCGCCGACCACCTGGTTAGGGGCGAGAAGCTGGTGATCACCCCCGAATGGTCCCGCCGGCCGATACACGTGCTCGACCTGGCCTGCCGCAGCGCCGAGAAGGGCCGGGCCATGAAGGCAAGATATACATAGGAAAGGGATTCCAAGGATTCGCGGATTGCCGGAAGCGCCCCCGCAACGGATCGGGCGACCTGGCGGACAAGCACCGAAACCACCACTGGAGTCCGAGGAATCCTCGCAATCCCGTTTGAACGCGCCTCACTAGGGAGCGAAGCATGAAAGCGTTGATCGTCTGGGGCGGCTGGGAAGGCCATGAGCCGAAGCAGGTGGCGGGAGTCTTCGAGGGCGTCCTGAAGAAGCGCGGCTTCGAGGTCGAGGTGTCGGGCACGCTGGACAGCTATCTCGACGCGGCGAAGCTCAAGTCGCTCGACCTGATCGTCCCGGAGTGGACGATGGGCCAGATCAGCCGGGAGCAGTGGCAGGGCCTCAGCGAGGCCGTCAAGAGCGGCGTCGGCGTCGCCGGCGTCCACGGCGGCATGGGCGACAGCTTCCGCCAGAACACCGAGTACCAGTTCATGGTCGGCGGGCAGTGGGTGGCCCACCCCGGCGGGGTGATCGACTACCGCGTGCACATCGTCGACCACGCCGACCCGGTCACCGCCGGGCTCGATAACTTCGACATGCACTCCGAGCAGTACTACCTGCACGTCGATCCGTCCAACCACGTGCTCGCCGCGACGACGTTCGAGTTCAACGGCTGCACGATGCCCGTCGCCTGGAAGCGGACGTGGGGCCGGGGGCGCGTGTTCTACTCCTCGCTGGGGCACGTGGCGAAGGACTTCGACGTCCCGCAGGCCCTGACGATCATCGAGCGCGGCATGCTCTGGGCCGCCGAGGGCAAGGCCCTCGCCACCTGAGCCGGACGGCGCGCCTGCGCGGGCGCAGAACGCCATGGGCACCGAACGCGTGAAGATCGGCTTCATCGGCTGCGGGGACATCTCCGACCGCTACCTGAAGAATGCGGCGCGGCTGAAGGTGCTGGACGTGGTGGCGGTGGCCGACGTCGTGATGGCGCGGGCGCGGGCGCGGGCGGAGGCGTTCGACGTGCCGACGGCGTGCTCCACGGAGGCGCTGCTCGCCCGCGACGACGTGGAGATCGTCGTGGACCTCACGCCGCCCATGGCTCACGAGGCGGTGAACCTGGCGATCATCGCCGCCGGCAAGCACGTCTACAGCGAGAAGCCGCTGGCCGTGACGCGCGAGGGCGCCCGCCGCGTGCTCGACGCCGCCGATGAGGCGGGCGTCCGCGTCGGCTGCGCGCCCGATACCGTCCTCGGCGGCGGGCTCCAGACCTGCCGCAAGCTCATCGACGACGGCGCGATCGGCCGGCCCGTGGCGGCGTTCGGCTACGTGCTCAGCCGCGGGCCGGAGCCGTGGCACCCCGATCCGGCCTTCTTCTACGCCCCCGGCGGCGGGCCGATGCTCGACATGGGCCCGTACTACCTGACGGCCCTGACGACGCTGCTCGGGCCGGTGGCGCGCGTGAGCGGCTCGGCGAAGGTGCTGATCACGCCCCGGACCGTCGGCAGCGGGCCGAAGAAGGGCCAGACCATCGACGTCACCACGCCCGACCACGTCGCCGGCACGATCGACTTCGCCGCGGGGGCGGTCGGGACGCTGGTGACGAGCTTCGCCGCCGACGTCGGCTACGTGCCGCACGTGGAGGTCTACGGCGACGCCGGCGCGATGACCGTCAGCGACCCGAACATCTTCGGCGGGCCGGTGAAGCTGTTTGACCCGAAGAAAAGCGCCTGGCAGGACGTGCCGCTGACGCACGGCTACACGGAGGGCAACCTGCGGTCGCTGGGGGTGGCCGACCTGGCGTACGCGATCCGCAGCGGGCGACCGCACCGCTGCACCGGGCGCCAGGCGTGGCACGTGCTCGACGTGATCCACGGCTTCCTCGACGCCAGCCGGGAGGGTCGGTACTACTCCGTGAGGAGCACGTTCGACCGCCCCGCGCCGCTGCCGGCCGACCTGCCGGAGTGGGAGCTGGATCCGTGAGAGGCCGTGAGACCGGACAACCGTGAACGGGCAAGCCGTGCCGGCCGCTGATGGCTGACCGCCTGGCTGGCCGGCCGGAAGGAACGGGAGCGACGGATGCGCTATCGAGCGTTGGGGCCATCGGGCATTGAGGCGTCGGTGGTCGGCCTGGGCACCTGGGCCATCGGCGGATGGATGTGGGGCGGCACGGACGAGGCGGACTCCGTCAAGGCCATCCGGGCCGCGCTGGACGCGGGCATCAACCTGGTCGACACGGCCCCGATCTACGGCTTCGGGCGGTCGGAGGAGATCGTCGGCAAGGCCATCGCGGGCCGGCGGGACCAGGTGGTGCTCGCCACGAAGTGCGGGCAGGTGTGGGACCGCCAGCAGGGGGACTATTTCTTCATGACCGACGAGGAGCACCCCGTTCGCGACCCGCAGGCCGCGACGCGGAAGATCTACCGCTGCCTCCGGCCGGACTCGATTCGCCACGAGGTCGAACAGAGCCTCAGGCGGCTCGGCGTGGACGCCATCGACCTGTACCAGACGCACTGGCAGGAGTCGACCACGCCCATCGCCGACACGATGGGGTGCCTGCTGAAGCTCAAGGACGAGGGGAAGATCTGCGCCATCGGCGCCTCCAACGCCTCGGGGGCCCAGCTCGCCGAATACGCCGCCGCCGGGCCGCTCGACGTGGACCAGGAACGCTACAGCATGCTCGACCGGAAGATCGAGGGCGACCAGCTCCCCTACTGCCGGGAAAAGGGCGTGGCCATGCTGGCGTACTCGCCGCTGGGGCAGGGCCTGCTGACGGGCAAGGTTCCCCCCGGGCGCGAGTTCGCCGAGGGCGACCAGCGGGCCAACTCGAAGCGCTTCAGCGTGGACAACCGCCGCCGCGTGGCGGACATGCTGGCGGGGTTCCGCCCCGTCGCCGACGCCCACGGCCTGACGCCGGCACAGCTCGCCATCGCGTGGACCATCGCGCAGCCGGGGGTCACGCACGCGCTGGTGGGGGCCCGGACGCCCCAGCAGGCCATCGAGAACGCCGCCGCCGGTGACGCGGCGCTCACCGCCGACGACCTGGCGACGATGGGCGCGGCCATCGCGAAGTACCACGCCGGCGATTGAGGCAGCGGGCGGTGCCATGCGGCCCGGCGGAGGCGATCACAGGAGCTCCCCTTGGGCAGGGTCC
>CAZMDT010000059.1:11305-12646 GCA_964564965.1 uncultured Planctomycetaceae bacterium
GAGTCGCGCGACGCGACTGGCCGGCACGTCCGCGACGGCTACGCCCTCCTTGCATGCGATGGCGGCCGCGGCGCCCGCGACCTCGCCCAGCGGCACCACGTCGCCCACCACGCGGTAGCTGCCGTGGGCGTAGAAATCGCCCGAGATGCACCGCCCGGCCGTCAGCAGGTTGTCCAGGTCCTTCGCCACGAGGCAGCGGTACGGGATTTGATACGGCGGCACCTGGAGGCCCGGCAGCCAGGTCTGGCCTTCCTCCTGCGTGCAGTGGTGGACGTCGAGCCCGAACGTGGGCTTGACGACCCCGTCGTCGAACGTCCGGCCGGCCTTGCAGTCGTCGGCCGTGAGGGTGTACAGGCCGTGAACCCGCCGCCCCTCTCGCAGCGCCAGCGTGCCGATCCACACGATGTGCATGTCGGCAAACCGCGGGTCGCCGCTGTCGCGGAGCGTGCGGACGTGTGCGCGGATCTGCCGCCGGCCGTCGAGTTCGCCGGCCGAGAGCGAGTCGGCGTCCGTCGGGTCCACGCCGTTGACGTGCACGGCCACGAGCTTCGCCACGTGCGGGCAGCCGGGCATCTCGCGGAACGTGCCGCTTCGGTAGGTCATGTGGAACCCCGCGGCGTCCAGCACGGCCTGCACCTCCGTGTTCGGCGGGTACGGCCTGGCAACGCCGCCGACGATCGCGAACGTGCTGGCGGGCTGCATGAGCCCGTCTTCAGGCCGGCCCTTGTCGAACCCGCAGCCCGCGAACGCCGCCAGGTCGCCGTCGCCTGTGGCGTCGATAAAGACGTTTGCCTCCCACGCCTCGGGCCCGGACTTCGACGCCGTGTACATCGCCTTGATCCGCCGCCCGTCGCGCTCGGCGCCCTGGACCATCGTGTAGTAGCGTACGTCCACGCCGGCCTCGTCCAGCAGATCGTCCAGCATCGAGAGCATGCCCTCGGGGCTCCAGAACCGGCTGTTGACCAGGCTGCCGGCCGCGTCGAGCTTCGCCAGCATCTCGCGGATCAGGCCCGGCTTGTTCTCGAAGTCCCAGACGGTCGTCATGAGCCCGCCGGTGGTGATGCCGCCGGGGATGGCGGACATTTCGATCATGGCGGTCTTCGCCCCGGCGCGGGCGGCCGTCACCGCCGCCGCCACGCCCGCCGGACCCCCGCCGGCCACGATCACGTCATATTTTCGTTCCACGGTTCTACTCCTGGTCTGCCGCCAACGCCAAGCCAGCGGATTCGGTTGAACAGATGGCAACAATTGTCTGAATACAACCCATTGTTGGAAATCGGCTTGCGCCAAATAATTGGTTCGGAATTAGCTCTTCCTGCCTCATTACTCGCCCCAATCGTA
>CAZMDT010000060.1:0-12585 GCA_964564965.1 uncultured Planctomycetaceae bacterium
CGGCGCACGCTTCAGCACGGGCATCGAGTACACAGGCGAGATGCCCGACGACAACTATGAGGTCGAGGTCGAGGCGATGCGCTCGGGCGGGAACCTCGACTTTGCCAACCTGGTGTTCCCCATCGGCAAGGAGCAGAAGGGGCTCGACGTTGATTACCTGCGGCGCGTGGGGGGCGAGACCCGCCACGTTCCCGGCGCCGGCGTTCGGGTCCGCTATCGCCGGAAGGAACCGTACGCGTGGCTGCCCCACGCCGCGGCGCAGGAGATCATCGACTTCAAGGACGTCGAGGGCCTCGGCGCCGCCGACGACCCGGGGAAGGTCGTGTTCTACGCCGCCTGCTGGCTCGAACTCGACCGCGACCGCGACGTCCGCCTCCTCGTCGGCTCCGACGACGGCTGCAAGCTCTGGCTCGACCGCCAGCTCCTCGGCGAGAAGCGCGGGCAGCGCAACGTCTCCCCCCAGCAGGAGACGTACGACTGCAAGCTCGGCGATGGCAGGCACCTGCTGCTGCTGAAGGTGGACAACATCGTGGGCGCCTGCCAGTTTCGCGTGGCCGTCACCGACAGAAACGGGAAGCGGGCCGACGGCGTGCGCGTGCGGAACTGAGGGGCTAGCTGCCCGAGACGGAATCGACACGGCCGAAGAGGCGCTCCAGCTCGTCGAGCGCCTCCCGCGGCAGGGGGCCGGTGCTGAGCGAGGCGGCGTTCGCCTCCAGGTGCTCGGGGTTGCCCGTGCCCGACAGGGTCACACCCACGCCCGGCTCGTGCCGGCAGAAGCGGTAGGCGGCGTCCGGCAGCGAGGCGGCGCCGGCCTCCAGCAGGAATCCGAGCGGGTCGCCGCGGTCCACGGCCGCCGGGTCGAGCCGCCCCTCATCCAGCAGCTCACCGACCAGCTCCCGCAGGCGCTCGGGCCGGCTCAGCGCCTTCCGCACCGCGAACATGACCAGCGTGCCGACGTTCTTCCGGCGCGTCGCCGGGAACACCGTCCGCCGGGCCGAGGGGTTCAGCAGGTTGAAGCCCACCATCACCACGTCCCACACCTCGTCCTTCAGCGCCCGCGCCAGCATCCGGTGCCGCGTGTCGCCCTCGAAGCCCTCGGTGATGCCGATGAACCGCAGCTTGCCCTTGTCACGCTCGCGCTGCATGGCGGGCACGAGTTCGGCCGCCTGGGGCTCGTAGCGCTCCGGCGAAACGCCGTGGAGCTGGTACAGGTCCACGTGGTCGGTCGCCAGGCGCTTCAGGCTGGCGTCCAGGCTGCGGACCAGGTCCTTCGCCGTCACCTGCCCGTCGTTGACCCATGTCGAGAGCTTCGTGGCGAGGACCACGCTGTCGCGGGGCACGTCGCGCAGCGCCCGCCCGATGACGCCTTCCGTGCCGTAGCACTCGGCCGTGTCGATGAAGGTGACCCCCAGCTCGAGCGCCCGGCGGACGACGCGTTCGGCCGCGGCTTCGCCGTCGCCCGCGCGGAGCCCCAGGGCGCTCGGGCCACCGCCCCCGAGGCCCATGACGCTGACGGTCAGTCCGGTCCGGCCGAGCGTCGTCGTGTCCATGTGTGCTCCGGCTGTGTGCGCCGCCCGTCGGCGCAGAGAAACGGGCGGGCCGCGGGGCCCGCCCGTGTGAGTCTACCGCACTGACCGCGGCGCGGCTAGGCCGCCCGGCGCCGGCGGACGTAGCCCGCCAGGCCGCCCGAGGCCGCCAGAAGCGCCAGCATCGTCGCCGGCTCCGGGATGACGGTCTGCCCGGGGACGAACAGCGCGCCTTCGCCGCTGAGCCAGTCGGGGTGCGTCTGGGCGGAGTAGGTTCCGGGCCCCAGCGGCTGGCCGTCGAGAATGAGATCGGCGATGGTGTCCTGCCCGTCGAAGTCCAGCTCGATCATGCCGTAGACGGTCTTGTCCAGCCCGTCATCGCTGTCCGTCCACGTGTCGCTCATGAGGGTGACGGTGGCGCCGTCGTCGATGAACGCCCCGTTGAGCACCAGCTTCGGGAAGCCGGGCAGCTTGTTGCTCGTCCCGGTGAACGATGCCGACACGCCGTCCTCCGGGTCGATCAGGATGTTGCCCGTCCCCAGCGGCGTGTCCACGCCCGGCGTCAGGGCCAGAAGCGCATCCGCCCGGACGATGCCGCGCTGAATCTCCAGCCCCGGCGAGGCGCCCGAGAAGTTGTTGGCCCCGTTGTTCAGCTCCAGTTCGTCGTTGCCGAGCTTCACCAGTCCCAACTGGCCCGCGCCCTGGTCGATCTTCCCGTTCATCCGCAGCCCGCCGCCGCGACCGTCGGAGCAGGTGATCGTCCACGTCTGCGCCCCCGCCGAGGTCAGCGTCCAGTCTTCGCCGTGGGTGAACGGCCCGTTGAAACAGTTCTGACTGATGGTGGCGTCGCCGGCGAAGCTGAGGTCGAACACGGCGTTGACGCTGACCCGCGCGATGTTGATGGTGACGCCGTCGCCGAGGGCGGCTGTCGGCGGGGTGGAGGCGGCGCCTGGGTCGTTGTCGAGCGCCAGGTACGAGCCGGCCTCGAACGTCACGCTGGACAGGTCCACACCCGCGCTGGTCTGCACGAGGAGCTGCGCGCCGCTCTTGACCGCGTGCCCGCTGCCGGGGCCGAGCGCGTCCTGGTGCTTCAGGGCCAGCCGAGCGCCCTGGTTGACCGTGATGTCGCCCGTGTAGCCGCTGTTATCCCCGGTCAACGTCAGCGTCCCGCTGCTGGTTAGGGTGAAGGTCTGGTTCGTGTTCGTCATGTTCAGGTCGGCCGAGCCGGTGATCTGACCGTTGACCGTGATGCTGCGGCGGTCAAGGTCCGTCGTGACGGTCCCCGGGCCCGAAAGAACGACGTCGTTGTTGAACGTCGCGCCGGAGGTGGGGAACCCCTTGTTGACGATGCTGCTGCCGGCCGAGAACGTGATGGTCCCGCCGCTGAACGTGTAGTTGGCGCCCTTCACCTCGAAGTCGCCGGGCGCCACGCCGCCGGCGCCCACGGTGACCGCCGTCGGGGCGCTGCCGAGGAACTTCACGTTGTCGGCGTCGTTGTAGATGATGTCGAAGCTGTCATTGTCGGGGTTGTCCCAGTTGTTGGGGCCGTTCCACGTCGCCGTGGCTGCGCCCATGGCCGAAGAAGCCGCCACCAGCGCGCACGCACACACCACGATCAGACTTGAACGAAACATGACCTTCTCCTTCCTCAAGAGTCTTTCACTTGCTCCACGCATCCGTTTACGTGGCCCTACTCAGGCCGAGATGCCTGCACGCCGCTCCCTGCGACGTACACCAGTATTCTACCCGAAGATGCGTATAAGTCAAGCGCCAACTGCGCCCTTCCGCCCGCTGGTGCCTGTCTTGCCAAGGCCCCCGGCGCATGCAGACGGGCGGGCCCCGGGGGCCCGCCCGTCTGTGTCTGCCGAACTGAAGGCCGCGCGGCTGCGCCGCCCTTCGAGCCCGACGGGTTGCGCCTCAAGACCTCCGCCGCCGGACGTATCGCCCGAGGGCGCCCATGCCCAGCATGATGGCCAGGGCGGAGAGGGGCTCGGGGATGACCACGCCGCTGGTGATCTCCGTCACGTCGAGGGCGATCTCGCCCTGCACGCTGTAGTCGAGCGTGGCGATGACCTCCGGCGGGAGGATGAGGTCGAAGGCCCCGTTGAACCCGTCGGCGTACTGGATGAGCACGTAGCGTCCGACCTCCATTCCGCCGAGGTCGATCACCTCGAGGAAAGCGCCGGGCGCGACGTTCACCAATTCATCTCCGATGACGAGCAGGTCGTTCGGCCCGGCGAGGGCGCCGAGTTCGAAGATCGAACGGTTCAGCCCGGCGGGGGCGGGGCCGCCGTCCGGCACGTACCCGCCGAGGTTGAGCGTGCCGCCTATCCGCTCATCGCCCAGGATCGTCAGCGTCCCGGCGCTGCTGCCCGGCATGACACCGCCGAGGATCGTCAGCACGTTGCCCTCGATCTCGACCAGGCCGTCGCCCGAGAGGGTGGCGACGGTCAGGTCGACGTCCACGTTGAGAACGCCGTCGAAGCCGACCGTGACCGGGTTGACCGCGCCGAAGGGCGTGTCGAGTTCAAGCTCGCCTTCCCAGACCGACACCGGCCCGGAGATGCTGTTGCCGGCGCCCTTGAGGACCAGCGGCGCGCCGCCGAACTTGGTCAGGCCGTTCGTTGAGGTCACGTCGCCTTCGAGGCTGAACGTGCGCCGGTCGTCGCCGCCGACGTAGCAGACGGCCTCGCTGCCGGCCTTGAAGTCCACGTCATTGGCGATGCTGTTGTTGGTGGGGAAGCCGACGACGCCGATCAGCCCGGCCGGGTTGGTCCCGTCGCCGATGGTGATCTTGCCCGCGCCGTCCACGCTCTGCTTGCTGTTGACGCGGAGGGCGTAGACCTCCACGTCGCTGTTGACGGTCTCGCTGCTGCTGACCTCGACGATGTCGCCGGCGACGGCGCCGATCAGCGAGGTCTTGTAGTTCGCCATGCCGGTATCGACCTGCTTGTAGCCGATGACGCCCGCCGCGTCGCTCGAGCTGTCATAGCTCATGAACGTGTGGTCACTGCCGATGATGTAGGCGGGGACGATGCCCTTGGTGTTCGTGGTCGTCGCGCCCGCGGTGTCGATGACCAGCCGCCGCTCGCCGCCGTCCACCTCGTTCAGCGTCACCACGCCGCGGCCGGTGCGGCTGAGGGCGTCGGCCTCCAGCACGGCGGTATTGCTGCGGTGCTCCACGCCGATGTCGCTGTTGGCGGCGAAGCTGACGGCCCCGACCTGCTCGGTATGGTCATGGTGCTGCCCGATGTCGTATTGCAGCTTCATGTTGTCGAGGTCGATCGCGCCGGCGTCGGGCCAGAGGTCGTGCCCGTCGAAGTTGCCGAGGTTCCCGTCCCGCAGGTCGAGGTGCAGGATGCTGCCCTTGTGCATGGTCACCTGGCTCATGTCGATCCCGACGAAGGTGCCGGTGTCGCCGTGGGTCTTCAGCGAGCCGTACACGTCCACGTGCCCCGTCCCGAACGGCGTGTTGACCACGCCGTTACTGAGCACGGTCGCCGAGGTGCCGACCGCCAGGGCCGAGCCCTTCGCCACGGTCGTCCCGCCCGTGTAGTCCTGGTTCGCCAGGATGGCCACCAGTCCGTTGTTCGCCGCGCCGTCGCCGACCATCAGGCTCGCCGTGCCCGTCAGGACGTTGGCGTTCTGGATGGCGATGCCGCTGCCGGCGTTGGCTCCGAAGAAGTCCATCGGCACGCCCTGCTCCGTGGAGCCGAGGCGGTACACGTCGTCGGCCGCCGGGGTAAGCGAGGCGCCCGTGAACGTCCACCTCACGTCGTTGCCGCCCTCCCCGCCCAGGTACGCCTTGCCGAGCTGCGTCATGCTCGTCAGGTTCCCCGAGGAGAAGCCGTCGTCGGCGATGACGAAGCCGCCGGTCGACGTGGCGTCGATTGTCGGGATCGCGGCGTCCACGTCCCAGACCAGCCGGCCCGTCGATTCGAGCTTGATCGTGTTGCCTCCCGGCGTGGCGCCGCTAGCCATCCGCGCCGGGCCGTCACTCACCGCGATGCCGCCCGTGCTGCTGATGGTGCTCCCGGCGTCGAAGGAGACCCCGTCGCCCTGCTCGGCGTTGCCGCCCTTGAGGATCAGCCCCATCGACCCGCCGACCTCGCTGATGTCGCCCTTCATCAACAGCGTCCGCGAGCTGGTGGACTCGATCGTCACCGACCCGACCCCGCCCGTCCCGTCGAGGACGAAGTCCGTCTCGACCTCGCTGCTGCCGCTGCCGCTGGGGTTGTAGATCCGCCCCCCGGCCGCGAACGGTACGTCAACGCCCACGCCGAGCAGGTTGGCCCGGTCGAGCCTGACGTCGCCGGCAAGGGGGTTGGTCCAGACGGTCGCGCCGGTGAGGGTGATGTCATCGTCGTTGATGTACAGTTCCCCGCCGGCATTGACGGTGAGGCCCGACAGGTCAGGCGCGTGGGGGCCGCCCGGCAGGTCCTTGTGGTATTCGAGCTGCGCCCCGTTGTTGACGGTGATCGTGTCGCCGTCGGCGAGGTCGGCTGCCGACTTGACCTCCACGTTGTGGTCGATCGTGACCGTGTCGTCGCCGACGCCGTCGCCCGGGTTCCCCCCTTCATTCCAGGTGGAATCGCTGTCGTACTGACCGTTGTCCTTGGACGTGTAGGTCCCGGCCACAGCCGTAGAAGCCACAACGAGCGCGCACGCACACACAACCGCAAGACAGAAACGAAACATGGCCTTCTCCTTCTTCAAGAGACTCCTCAGTTGCTTCGAGCTTCCGTTGACCTGGCTCAGTCAGACCCAAATGCGTACAGGCCTTCTCTCCGCACGACCTGCGGCAACATTATAACACAGAACGCGATTCTGTCAACCCCCAACGACAAGTCTGGTTGAGATTCTATGTCTTGGCGCCCTCGCGCCGTTTCCCGGGCGTGCCGCGGGATGAGACCCCTGTTGCAGGGCTCCTCCACAGCCGCCCGGCGCCCGCGTCGCTCGCCGGGCGCCGGCGCTGAGGCGCCTCAGACCTCCAGGGCGAGGTCGAGCGGGGACTCGAAGCGGACGGCCAGGCCCGCCAGCCGCGGATCGACCAGCGCCTCGTGGCGGAGGACGCGCGCGGGCGCGGAAACCGGCTCGAGCATGTAGGTGTTCGGCGTGCTGCGGGGCACGGAGATGTCGAGGCGGACGGCCTGCGGCACGGCGGGCACCCCCGCGACGGGCACGGCGAACAGCGCCCCGCCGTCGCTGATGTTCAGCGTCTTGCCCCGCGCGACCACGTCGCCGCCCTCGTTCAGCACGGCGACCGGGCAGGCCAGAGCATGCCGCCTGTGTTGCCGCTTTTCCGCCCTTCGTGCCGACATTGGCGGTGCCGTTCCTCAGCCGTTGCCCCCACCTCGGACGTGGTCAATCTTACGGCAATGGCCCGCCCGCGCCAAGCGGCAATGACCTGAGGGGTGCAAAAACACTGCCGCTCCTGCCGTGCAGGTGGCCTTCCGCTCAGGCCTCGAGCACCAGCGGCAGCGAACGGGCGAACGACAACGCCACGCCGACCAGCCCTTCCTGCCCGACGGCCTCGTGCCGAACGACGGTGGCCTGGCAGCGGAAGTCCGCCGGGGCCCTGTCCTCGCCCGGCGCGGTCAGGCTGACCTCCACGACGCTCTCGCGCTGTGGCGCCCGGTCGGCCGGGGCGAGATAGAACGCGCCCCCGCACGACACGTTCACCGTCGTGGTCCGCGCGAGGACCTCCCCGCCGCCTGCCGTGACCGTGATGGGACAACTGATGTCGAACCGCCTGTAGCGCCTGCGCTCCGCCATGTCTGCCGGCATGAGGCTCCCCTGAGTGGCGACCGCGACCCGTGCAACCCGTTGGTTTCAGCCCCGCGTGGCTGCTGACTTGGAGGATACATCGGCAGGAAGGGATCAATCCCTGAAAGCGATCCGCCCGCCGACGATGGTGGCCGCGGGCCGCCCGGTGAGGCGCCAGCCGTGGTAGGGGCAGTTCCGCGCCCGCGAGGCGAACGCCTCCACGTTGACTTTCCATCGCTTCTTCGGGTCGATGACGGTCACGTCGGCGGCGGCGGGGACGTTCAGCGTCCCGAGCGGGCGGCGGATCACCCGCGCCGGGGCGATCGTCATGCGCTCGATCAGGGCGGGCCAGTCGAGCCGCCTGGTGGCCAGCAGGGCCTTGGCGTAGAGCCCCAGGGCGCACTCCAGCGAGGTCATCCCGAACGGCGCCAGCCCGAACTCCAGCTCGTTCTCCTCGTTGGCGTGCGGGGCGTGGTCGGTGGCCAGGCAGTCGATCGTGCCGTCGGCGACGCCCGCCCGGATAGCTTCCACGTCGGCCCACGAGCGGAGCGGGGGGTTCACCTTGTAGACGGGATCGTAGCCCATGCAGGCGGCGTCGGTCAGCAGCAGGTGGTGGGGGGTGGCCTCGGCGGTGACGGGCAGCCCGGCGGCCTTGGCGTCGCGGATGAGCTCGACGCTGCCGGCCGTCGAGACGTGCATCACGTGGTACGGCGCCCGTGTCCGCGCGACGAGTTCCAGGTCGCGCCGGAGCATGATCTCCTCGCCACTGGCGGCGATGCCCCCGAGCCCCAGGCGGACCGCCACGGCGCCCGAATTCATCTGCCCGCCGGTCATCAGGTCCGGGTCCTGGCAGTGCTGCATGATCGGCAGGTGGAGCATCCCGGCGTACTGAAGCGCCCGCTGCGTCACCGCCGTGGAGGCCACGCCGTCGCCGTCGTCGCTGAAGGCCACCGCGCCGGCCTGCGCCATGGTGCCCATCTCGGCGAGCTCCTTGCCCTCCCGGCCCTTGGTGACGCAGCCGACGGGGAGGACGCGGGCGAGGTCGGCCTCGGCGGCGCGGTGCAGCACGTACTGGATCGCCCGCTCGTCGTCCTGGGGCGGGTGCGTGTTGGGCATGGCGCAGATGGTGGTGAAGCCGCCGCGGACCGCCGCCGCCGCGGCCGTGGCGATGGTCTCCTCCTCCTCGTGGCCGGGCTCGCGGCAATGCACGTGCAGGTCGATCAGGCCCGGGCAGACGATCTTGCCGGCGGCGTCGAGCGTCTCGCGGGCCTTGCCGCGGACCTTGCCCACCTTGGCGATCCGGCCCTTGCTGATGGCGACGTGGCAGACCTCGTCCCGCCCGCCGGCCGGGTCGATCACGCGACCGTTTATGATGAGAATGTCATGCACGACTCACTCTTTCCGTGTTCGTTACGGACCCCCGGCCCGGCTGACGAGGTAGAGGACGGCCATGCGGACGGCCAGGCCGTTGGTCACCTGCTGGAGGATGCAGGAGTTTGCCCCGTCGGCGACGCCGCTGGTCAGCTCGACGCCGCGGTTGATCGGCCCGGGATGCATGACGAGCACGTCCTTTCGGCAGCGGGCGAGGCGCTCGGCGTTCAGGCCGTACAGGCGGCTGTACTCGCGCACGGACGGGAACAGCTGGCTGCTGAACCGCTCGAACTGGATCCGCAGCATGTTGATCACGTCCACCTCGGCGAGCACGTCGTCGAGGCTGTGGCTGATGGTGCAGCCCATGGCGGTGATAGCGCCCGGCACGAGCGTCGGCGGGCCGACGACGACCACCTCGGCCCCGAGCTTCCGCAGGCCGAGAATGTTGCTCCGCGCGACGCGCGAGTGCGCGATGTCGCCGACGATCGCCACCTTCAGCCCGGCCACCCGCCCGAGCCGCTGGCGCATCGTGAAGATGTCCAGCAGCGCCTGCGTGGGGTGTTCGTGCGAGCCGTCCCCGGCGTTGACGATCGAGCCGCCCACCTTCCGCGCCAGCATGTGCGGTGCCCCGGGCTCGCCGTGCCGGATCACGAAAATGTCCACCCCCATCGCCTCGACGTTCCGCACCGTGTCCAGCGTGGTCTCCCCCTTGGTGACCGAGGAGCCCTTGGAGCTGAACAGCAGCGTGTCGGCCGACAGGCGGCTCGCCGCCAACTCGAAGCTCATCCGCGTCCGCGTGGAGTCCTCGAAGAACAGCAGCGCCACCACCTTGCCCCGAAGGGCCGGCACCTTCTTGATCGACCGCGTCGAGACCTCCTTGAAACCCTCCGCCGTGTCGAGGATGTGGGTGATCTCGCGGGCCGACAACTCGTCCAGACCGAGCAGGTCCTTCCTCGTCCAGAGGAAGCCGTCGCCGGTCCGCCCGGGCCTACGACCGGTTGAGGATGAAGACGCCCTCTTCGCCATCGGTTTCTTTGAGTCGGACCTGCACGCGTGCGCCCGCGGGCGCCCGGACCTTGCGCCCGACGAGGTCGGCAGCGATGGGCAGCTCGCGTCCGCCGCGGTCAACGAGCACGGCGAGTCGGACGATCCTGGGGCGGCCGAAGTCGGCCAGGGCATCGAGCGCGGCCCGGATGCTCCTGCCGGTCTGGAGCACGTCGTCGATGAGCAATACCCAGGTGTCGTCGAGGTCGAAGTCGATCTCGGTCGCGCGGACGAGCGGCGCCCCGCGCCGGCGGGACAGGTCGTCGCGGTAGAAGGTGATGTCGAGCACGCCGAAGCTCACCTCGAGGCCCGGACGGTCGTGCCGAAGGCGCTCGACGATGCGCCCGGCCAGCGTCTCCCCGCGCGTGCGGATGCCGATCACGGCAATGGGGGTCTTGCCCGGGAGGATGTCGAGAACGCCCTGGTAGAGGCGGTCGAGCGCCGCCTTGACCTGCTGCGCGGTGAGAAGCCTCTTCATCGTCCTTTCCCGGGTTCGTCGGGCGGGCATGATAACCGCCGCGGCGCCGGCGAGGCAAGCAGAAAGCTCCGGCCCGCCCCCGGCGGCGCCCCGGCTGCCGCTTGCCCGCCTACGCGCCGGAGCCAATCCTTTGCCGCCGCGGCGCCGGGCGGCGCCCGCGAGCGTGCCCAACGGAGACTCGCCCCCATGACGCTGCGAACGAAACAGGACCTCAACGGCTGGTGGGACTTCCTGCCCGACCTTTCCGAAAGCGGACGCCGGTACCAGCAGCCCGGCCAGATCCCGACCACCGGCTGGCTGGGCGGGCGGATCATGGTGCCGGGCTCCTGGACGCGCGGCGGCAACGTGCCGACGGAGGCCGAGATCGCCGAGAGGCCGTGGGCCGGCTGGCGGCTCTACGACAGCTACGGCTATCCCCCGGAGTGGGACGCCACCCGCACCGCCTGGTACCGGCGGGCGTTCGCCGTCGAGGCGACGGCGGGTCGGCGGTGGTTCGTGCACTTCGGCGGCGTGCTCCGCTACGGGTGGTACTACGTGAACGGCCGGTGCGTCGGGCGAAGCACCGACGGCATCATGCCGTCCGAGCACGACATCACCGAGGCCATCCGCCCCGGGGGCAACGAGCTGGCCGTCTACGTCAGCGACTACGAGCGCAACGCCGACGGCAAGACCTTCGTGCCCGTCGGCTCCGACCAGATGAGCTGCCAGCGGGGCATCTGGCAGGACGTGTCGTTGATCAGCCGGCCGGAGGTGTACGTCGAGGACGTCACGATCCGCACGTCGACCCGCCGCGACGAGCTGACGGTGATCGTGGCGGTGCGGAACACCACGGACGCGGCGCGGCACGTCCGGCCGGCCTTCGCCGTCGCCGATGGCGGTGGCTTCGCCGAGCTGTCGTTCGCCGCCGAGGTGCTGGCCGTCGCGCCGGGGCGGGCCGCCACGGCCGAGGTCACGGTGCCGTGGGCCTCGTACCGCCCGTGGTCGCCCGCCACGCCGACGCTCTACTTCCTGGAGACGCGCCTGCTGGAGAACGGGCGCGCGGTGGACCTGCGCCGCGACCGCTTCGGCTTCCGCGAGGTATGGATCGAGGGCCACCGGCTGATGCTGAACGGCTCGCCGGTGCACCTGTCGGGCGAGTGGTGCCACAACGGCAGTTGGGACAAGTTCGTGCCGGCCTACATCCGCCAGTGGTTCGGGATGCTCAAGGACCTGCACATGAACTACGTGCGGACGCACACGTATCCGCACCCGCCGGTGCTGCTGGACCTGGCCGACGAGATGGGCATCCTGGTGTCGGTGGAGTCGGGGTGGCAGTTCGGGCACGAGCACGCCGTGGATGACGAGCGGCTCTGGCAGGGGGCGATGCAGCACGCCCGCAACATCATCCACCGCGACAAGAACCATCCCTCGGTGATCCTCTACAGCGTGGGCAACGAGTGCCGCTGGAACGCCAACCAGAAGGCGATCATCCGGAACATGCCGCGCCTGCGCGCCATCTACGAGGCGCTCGACCCCACGCGCATCGCCTACCACGACGGCGACAGCTCGCTGTGGGACGAGCGCACGCAGGCGCTCATGAGCCGCCACTACGGGCTCGAATGCTCCGGGGCCGAGTGGGACAGGTCGCGGCCGCTCCACGTCGGCGAGATGGGCAAGTGGCACTTCGGCCAGCCGATCGACAACCTCGTCTGGGGCGACGACGACATCTTCGCCTCGTTCACGGAATGCCACCGGGCGATCGCGGTGGAGGCGGCCGACATCATCGAGCAGGGACGCGCCAACGAGGTGACCTGCCTGTTCCCGTGGAACATCAGCGGGCTGGACAACTACCGCCCGTGGCCCCGGGAGCGGACGTTCGACCGGGGGGACGCGGCGGGGGCGCACCTCAAGCCGCTGCGAACGGCGCCGCACGGGGCGGAA
This sequence comes from uncultured Planctomycetaceae bacterium, assembly GCA_964564965.1. GTDB lineage: Bacteria > Planctomycetota > Phycisphaerae > SM23-33 > SM23-33 > CAZMDT01. Next base: position 12,106 of record CAZMDT010000060.1, read on the forward strand.
TTCGCCTGGTGGCACCCCGAGGGCAAGGGGTACGTCCCGGGCGTGAGCTTCGGATACATCCGGCACGCCTTCCGCCCGCTGGCCGTCGTCGTCCGCGAGAAGCTCAGCCGCTTCTTCGACGACCAGCGGCTCCGCCACACGGTCACCGTGGTGAACGACACCGGCGAGCCCGCCGCCGGCACGCTGTGCGTGCGGCTGATCGTCGGCGACGGGATCGCCCATGAGGCCGAGCGGGAGGTCACCGTCGCGGCGGGGCACACCGAGCGGGTGTCGATGGACGTGCCGATCCCGCCGGTGGCGGAGGCCTGCGACGCCATCGTCGAGACGAGCTTCTACGACACGGCGCGGGAGCGCGACTGGCACGCGCGCGAGGTGCGCCTCACGCCCGCCGCCGAGCGGACGGCCCGGTGGAACGTCGGGCCCGTGGCCGTCTTCGGCGACGGCTCGATGGACGAGCTGCTCGCCGCGCACGGCGTGGAC
>CAZMDT010000061.1:0-12572 GCA_964564965.1 uncultured Planctomycetaceae bacterium
CTCGTAGCAGAAGAACGGCTTGCCCTCGACCTTGTTGTGCTCCAGCCAGGGGACGTCCAGGCAGATGCGCGGCAGCTCTTCGAGGCCGCTGTAGAACGGATAGCGCTTGTCCGTTTCGTAGTGCGTAACGCCCCCGATGTAGGCGCAGTGGGACACGGCGTCGGCGTTCTGGTGCAGCAGTTGGCTGATGCCGTTGTAGCCTATCCCCGTGTCCCAAAGCAGCGGGCTCAGACGCGTTGACTTGCCGTTGGTCTTGAACGCCGCCGCCAGGCGGCGCTTCGAGCCGACGATCAGCCCCGCGAAGAACTCGTTGACGTCGCGGGCGCGGCGCGGATTGAAGTCGTCCCGGCCGTACTCCATCGGCACGCCCTGGAACTTCGCCTCGGCCTGGGGGTTGGCGTCGTTCAGCGCGCCCACCTTCGCGGCGTTGCGCATCGGGGCCAGCAGGATCGTCCCCTTCGCCAGGTCCTCCCCCGGCAGCAGCCCCGTCCACTTCGCCGCGAGGGCCTCCTGCGTGCCGTACTTGTTCTTCAGGAACTCGTGCCAGCGCGCGATGAGGGAGTCGCGGAAGAACTTCGGCAGCTTCTGCCACCGGCCGCTCACCATCCGCACGATCCACCACTGCTCGTTCGTCAGCTCCCAGATCGCGAACACCGGGTCGTCCGCCAGGCGAAGCCCCGTGTAATGGTTCATCCGGTCCAGGTAGTGCTTCGTGTTGCGGATGCAGATGGCCTCCAGGCGCGGGTCCCACGCGGTGGCCTCATAGAAGCCGACCCTCCCGATGCCCTTCTGTCCGACGGCGGCTTTCCATGCCTCAGCCGTCGCCGGATCGTCGATGATGCCCACGTCCGCCGCCGTCGCCTGCCCGCCGCCGCCGGCGCTGCCCACCCACAGCCGGATGCCGCGACGCTTCATCTCGGCGATGCACCGGTCGTAGACGTCCAGGCGGCTGCCGTCGCCCTTGACGTAGCCCTTCGGCTGCTGGTCGTAGGTGCCGTTCAGCCGCCAGATGCGCATCATGTTGAACCCGTAGGCCTGGATGCGGTCCACGACGCGCAGGTCGGAGGAGGGCACGGCGCCGATCCCGCCCCAGAAGCGGACGCGTTTCCCGTTCTGGTAGAGATGTCCGTCCTTCACCACCACGTACTCGCTGTCGGGCGGAAGCTCCGCCGCGGCCGCGTTGGACACGACGGCAACGGCCGCCGCCACACACGCCAGAATCGCCTTCTGCATTGTCAGTCTCCTTGAAGGGTTACGCCGCGGTTTCGAGCAGGAAAATACGCGGGGCAGGCCCGGGACGCCACCGCAATACGGTCGCTTCAGTCCTTGAACCCGGTGTACAGCGGGACGCTGCCGAACTGGACCTCCCGCCACTCCTCGCCGCGGTGCTCCTTGACCGTGACGGGGTATTTCGGGCCTCGCCAGTGCAGCATCGCGATGCTCATGCGGCCGCCGTCGTTGATGGCGAACGGGCCGATCGCCGTCCAGGTGCCGGGAATCTTCCCGAGCCAGATCATGTGGAAGCCGAGGATTTCCAGCGACCCGCCGTGGTTCTCGATGACCGTGCGGTGGTCCTTGAACCGCATGCTGCCCTTGCCCTCGCCCATCTCGGTCTTCTGGCCGAAGATCCAGACGTTGCCGCCGCGCTTCATCTCGATCAGCGGGCGCGAGTGCTCGGCGTTGTACTGCACCGCCCAGACGTTCTGCGGATGCTCCAGGCGCAGCTTCGCCATGCAGTCCTCGATGAACACGTCGCCGGTGGCCTTCTCGGTGTTGGTGTAGTTGCAGCCTGTGTGGCGGAAGACTACCGCCTTGCTCGTGTTGCCGAGCTCGGAGGGATCGGCCCACACCCCGGTCCCGCAGTGAAGCCCCGCGATCTCCACGACGTCCGATTCCGTCTCGTCGATCCGCAGCGGCGGCGTGCCCTTCTTGTCGCCGGTCATGCCGAGGCCGGCCCCGCCGAGCGCGTAGATCTTGCGGACCTTGCCGCGGACGACCACCACGTCGCTGACGTGGTACTTGCCCGCCGGGACCAGGATGTACGCCTTGCCGGAGTCGATCGCCTTCTGAAACGCCTCCGTGTCGTCCCCGGAGCCGGGCGGCGGGGAGATCGTCGCGCCGTAGTCCAGCACGTTCGCCCACTGCGACGCGTCGCTCGGCCAGGTCGGCTCCGGAATCTCCTTCACCTTCAGCCCCAGCGACTTCGCCGGGCTGGGGAAGGCAGACTTGGCCTGCCCGGTATACCACTCGTCGACCTTGTCCTTCTTGTCGGCGACGACCGCCTTGTAGCCCTCGGCCGAAACGTTACGCAGGTAGGCGTTGGCGTTGCCCTGCAGCACGATGGCGTCGCTGCCCGGCGCCCCGCCGCGCAGCTCGCTGTCCAGCAGGACCAGGTCCGTGAACTTGCCGCCGCCGATGTAGAACGGCACGGTGTTGTCGCTGCGCGCCCGACGCACGTAGAACTGGTTGCCGACGGCGCTGATGGCGCACTGCCGCTGGCCCCTGAAAACAAGGTTGTCGGCGGTCATCGAGTACTCGTTGCTGCCGATGCGGATGCCGAACTGGCAACCGGCAACGTCGACGTTCTTGATCAGCGCCGGCCCCGGCCAGGCGCGCTCCATGCGAATGCCGGCCCATCCGGAGCCCTCGGCGGCGCGGACCGTCACGTCGCGCACCGACCCGTTGTTGTTCGCGCAGTAGTCGATGCCGACGGCCCCGGCGTTGCCCTTGCCCAGGTCAACGGTCATGTTGACGACCGAGTTGCCGAAGGCCGTGTTCCCCCCGCCGTCGCCGTGCGGGTTCTCGTTGCCCGTGATGATGACGGGCTTGGGCTTCTTGGCGTCGCCGAAGCCCGGGCAGTTGTCCTTGAGCTTGAGGACCGTCTTCTCGCGGCTCTGGCCGATGAAATGCAGCCGGCACGTCCAGCGGTTCTGCGAAATCTTGCCCCAGATGGTGTCGGAGATCAGGTACGTGCCGCTGGGAATATAGAGCACCTTGGAGCCGTGGTGCGTGAACTGGTCCAGCGCCTTGCGGAACGCGGCCGTATCGTCTGTCTGGCCGTCGCCCTTGGCGCCGTGGTCGCGCACGTTCACGAGGCCGTGCTCAACCTTCAGGCCGTCCGGGAAGACGATGTCTGCCGCCTGCGCGACGCCGGCGGCGAGCAGGACGACGCCAACGGTGAAGCATCGGACCGGAAAGTTCGCGGAACTGCTCGTGCGTGTCACGTCTGGGGCTCCTTCAGAAATCGGCCCGGCCTGCGGTGCTCTTCTAGTTTGCCACATACGGCGGCGGTTCGACGCCCGGCACCGGCCAGAGGTACCAATGGTTGCTCCCGCGCCGGACGTCCTGGAACGGGCCGGGCTTCAGCCCCTGCTTGGGCATCTGGTGGCCGAGGAAGTCCCTGTCCACGCCGGGAACGGGCCGGCAGCCGAGCGCGGCGGGCTCCTCCGACGAGCTGAACGTGAGCTCCATCCGCCGCGAAAGCAGGCCCTGCCCCGTGATGCGCGGCACCTGGCTGTGGGTGTCCTGCCCCAGCAGGCGCCACTGTTCGAACGTCAGCAGCGGGCCCTTCTGGTAGGAGGGCGGCCTGAGGCGCTTGTCCGGCGGGACCCCCGCCCGCTCGTACGCGGCGTTCAGCTTCTGCCACACCTGCTCGTCGCCCTCGCCGCCGGAGGAGTTGGCCACGAACGGCACGAAGTTCAGCCACCCCGAGACCACCCAGTTGTAGTCGGAGGAGTTGTTCTGCGACTTCGGCCCGGGCAGCGGCATGCTGATCGCGCCGCGATTGTGGTCGAGGATGATGTTGTTGCGGATGGTCCAGTTCTCCGCCAGGCACTTCCTCCGCCCGGTCGACTGCACCCGCGTCCACTTGTCGAACTCCTTCGGCCAGACACTGTACGTCCGCCCGGTGACCACGCGGATCTGGATGGCGTAGTAGGGGTTGAAGAAGAACAGGTTGTGGGCCACCGTGACGCCGCCGGCGTCGTGGGCGTACAGGCCGCTGCTGGCATGCCAGGCGTTGCGCGTCATGGCCACGACGTTGTTGTCGAACAGCGCCGGGCCCCCGCCCATCTCGAAGAACACCCCCGCCTCGCGATTGCCGAGAAAGACGTTCCGCGTGACCCGCGTGTGCGCCCAGACGTTGTCCAGCCACAGGCCGTACGTCTCGTTGTCGCGGAACAGGTTCCCCTCGATCAGCCCGCCGATGTAGAAGTGCAGCTTGACGCCGGCCGTCTCCGGGCCCGGCACGCTCAGGTGGTTGTTCCGCTGGATGACGTTGCCGATGATCTTCGTTCGCAGGCTGCCGAGGCCGACGATGCCCGCGGCGCCGTTGTCGCTGACGAGGTTGCCGCGGATCAGGTGGTGACCGACATCGATGACCTCCGGCTGGCCGAGCCCGTCCAGGTCGTACTTGCCTTCGCGGCCGACGTCGATGCCGGTGGTCTTGGCCCACCGGACGACGTTGTTCTCGATGACCCAATGGTGCCCGCCGCGGCAGCCAAGGGCCCCGGCCTGCGGATACTTGTTGCCCGCGTAGAAGCCGCGATGGAAGTTGTTTCCGCAGTGCTCCATGATGAAGCCGCGGACGTGGATGTGCCCGAGGCCGCGCGTGTAGGGCGCAAAGATCCGCCCGCGCACGGTCAACTCGACCTCGAGCTCATCGGGCTTCCCCGCCGGGGCCGGAAAGTGCACAAGAATCTCCGCGCCCTTCGCCTGCCAACTGCCCGGCGTGGCCAGAAGCAGCGCGTCGCTGGTGGCCTCGATGAGGCGCTGTCCGCCGACGAACACCTGACCGAGCGTGTAGCCCTTCATCCCCTGAAGCTCGATGCGGTACGGGTTGTACGTCTGCACGGCGCCTTTGGGGGCGCCCGTCCGGAACATCGCCGGATCGGGCGCCGCGGCGTACACGCTGGCCTGTCCCGGCACGGGGCGCCACTTCGGCTTCCACAGGTCGGAGCCCTTGATGAACACCTTGCCCGGCTCGGCCGCCTCGTAGACGATCGGCTTGCCCTCTTCCCCGCCGCGGGCCGGCGCCACGCGCTGCCGATACACGCCGGCATGCACGAGCACCGTGTCGCCCGGCTGGGCCATCTGGGCGGCGGCGTTGATCGTCTTCAGCGGCGCCGCCGCCGTGCCGTCGTTCGTGTCGGCAGCCCGCGAATGGGCCTGGTCCACCACGAGCGTCCTTGCGGCGGCCGGCGCCGCCGCCAGCGCCGCCGGCAGCCCCACGGCCAGCAACAGCCCTGCCCCCATCCGCCTGACCGTGCGGTCCGGATGCCAGCGTCTCAACATGGCGACTCCTCGTTCGTGCTCCTCAACGGGCGGGGCGTCGGCCGGCCCCAAGGGCCGCAGGCTAGGGTGCCGGCGCCGTCGCCGCGGAGGGGGCTTTCACGTCGAAGCAGTACAGGTTCGTGTCGTATCGCAGGTACAGGCGTCCGCCGGTGACGACCGGGTGGGCCCAGCTCGGCCCGCTGCCGGCGACCCTGAAGCGGCTGACGACGTTCAGGCCCTCGGGCGTGGCCGGCGCCAGGCCGATCTCGCCGTTGCGCTCGCTGAACAGGTACAGCATGCCGTCGGCGAAGCAGACCGACCCCTTGCCCACACCGCGCTCCCGCCAGGCGGGCGTGCCGTCTTCCAGCTTCAGGCAGGCCCAGCCCCCGCCGTTGTTGCCGTAGATGTACCCCTTCTCGATCACGTAGCCGCCGTGGTGGCAGTTCATGTCCCTCGTCTTCCAGGCCTCCGTGGCCGTCACCTTCCCGTCCGCCACCGCCAGCTTCAGGCAGATGCCGCCCTTGCCGTACCCGTTCGCCCAGAAGACGTAACCGTCGGCGTAGGCCGGCGTGGGGCAGTTGGCCGTGTTCCCGCGGCAGAAGTCGTTGGACCACAGCGTCCGCCCGTCCTTGGCCGACACGCCCACGATGCCGTCGGCCGTGCCCGCGATGATCATCTCCACCCCCTCCAGCGTCACCGCGATGCACGAACCGTAGCCCGCCGTGCCGCTGAACCCCGTGCTCGTCCAGACGGTCTTGCCGGTGGCCTTGTCGAGCGCCACGATGCAGTTCCTGCGGCCGGGCGTCACGATGGCGAGGTCCTTGTAGATCAGCACGGACTCGCTGTATCCCCAGCTGCCGGATTTGCCGCCGAATTCCCTCATCCGCCGCGTCCACTTCGGTTCCCCGCCGGCCTTGGCGTCGTAGCAGGCGACGAGCCCGTCGCAGGAGACGATGTACAGGCGGCCGGCGTCGATGACCGGCGTGGATCGGGCGCCGGGGTGCTGCACCTTCGCCGCGGGGCACACCGCCTGCTGCCACTTGGGGCGCCCGGACATGTCGAACGCGAAGACCGTGAACTGCCCGCCCGCATCGCCGGCCGTGTAGACGATGCCATCGGCCACGGCGATGCTGGAGAAGCCGCTGCCGACGTTGTCCGCCTTCCAGAGGAGCTTCGGCCCGGCCTCGGGCCACTGCTTGAGCAAACCGGTGTCGAGGCTCTTGCCGTCGCGGTTAGGGCCCTGCCAGCCGGGCCAGTCGCCCGGGGCGGCCGCCGAGGCCGCGCGCGTGCTCAGGCACAGCAAGAGGCCACTGATCGTCAGTGCCGTCCGAAGGGCGTTCATGCTGTATTCCTCATCAATGTTGCCCGCTGCCGGGCGGGGTCTGTGGGCCAGGTCATGGCCCCTGGATGCCGCTGTAGAGGCCCATGGCATAGTTGCCGGGCTCGACCGTCAGGTACCTGGTATCGCCGCCGCGGATCTCGATGGCCTGAAGCGCGCGGGCCTTGCCCGGCGCCCAGGCATACTGGAAGTAGCTCGCCGTGATCGAGGCGTCCTTCGTGATCCAGAACGGCACGCCTTTGGACATGTCGAGCCCCGCAAGCGGCGGCTCGCCGTGCCAGGCGTACTGGCCCGGCCCGAAGTGATCGCGGAAGAACCCCCCGAGGACCTCCGTCTTTCCACCGTTGCTCGTGACGCAGTGGACGGCCGGCGATTCCGTCTTCCAGCCGAGCACGATGAGCTTGGCGCCGTTGTTCCGCATGTACGTTCGCGGCAGCTTCCTGCCGGCGTTGAAGGGGTTGTTCTCGGTGTTGCACTGGCGGACGAGAAAAGTGCCGGGACCGTTCAGCACGCAGTCGCCGATGCCCTCGTCAACGAACACCGTGCCGGTGGCGGCGCGTGTCGTGCGGTACGTCGCCGACCCGCACGAGCTGAAGCACAGGTCCGCCGGCGTATCGATCTCGATGGCGACGATCTCCTGGTTCCACGGCCAGGCGCTGACGCCCAGCCACTCCACCGAGACCGCGTGCTCGCCCTTGCCGTCGAACTTCAGCAGGGGCTTGCCGGTGCCCACGAACACATCCTTGGCGTTCCGCCCGTCGAGCCCGGCCTTGAAGCCGATGATCCGCCTCACCTCGCCGCGGACGTGGATGGTGTCGCTGACGTGGTAGCTCCCGCCGTACTTGAAGTAGACCGTCTTCGCTCCGGAGTCCAGCGCCTCCTGCACGGCCTTCGTGTCGTCGTCGGCGGAGTCCTCGACGATCCTCCACCGGTCCATCGGCTCGATGAACGGCTCCGGCGGGGAGGGGATCGGCAGGTTCATGCTCCTCGCCGGCGAGGGAAACAGCGTCTTGACCGGGCCGATCACCTTCTCGTCGATCGTCGCCCCGCCCGCCGCCCTGCCGCCTTCCGACAGAGCGGCCTCGTAGCCGGACGACCTGATGTTCCGCAGATACGCCACGCCCCTGACCTGCTCGATGGCGCAGCGGCCGGGGGCGCCGCCGGACAGGGCGGCGTCGATGAGGACGAGGTGCGCCATGCCACCGTCGTTGCGGACGGCCGGCACCTTGTTCACGCTCGCCAGCCCCTGGAGCGTGACGGGAAAGCGGTTGATGAGGCCGACCTTGTTCTGCCCCTTCAGCGTGATGCGGGCCAGCGTCGCGTGCGAGACGTTGCCCGGCGTGGCGATGCCGACGTCGAAGCCCTCGATGGTCACGTTGCGGACCATGCCCGGGCCGAACTCCGTGGCGCCCAGGTCCAGGCCGACGGCGCCCGTGCCGTCGCCGGAGCGGATGGTCACCTCGCCCAGGATGCCCCGATTGTGCGTCGTGTAGCGGACGCCGATGGCGCCGGCGTTGCCTTTGCCGGTGTCGATGGTGAGGTTGAGGATGTAGTTGTCGAAGGCGGCATTGACGCGGCTGTCGCGGTCGTAATACGGCCCGGGAATGCCCGTGAAGATCACCGGCTTGCCCTGGCCGGCGGCGAAGCCGGGGCAGTTGTCCTTGAGCCTGATGATCGTCTTCTCGCGGCTCTCCCCGATGAGGTAGCACCGCCGCGGCCAGCCGATGGTGTCGCTGAGGAGATACGTGCCCTTCGGCACGTACACGATGGCCCAGTCGTACGGCGCCCTCTTCCGGGCCGCGAAGCCCTTCCGGAACGCCTCCGTGTCGTCCGCCACCCCGTCGCCCTTGGCGCCGAGGTCGCGCACGTTTCGGAACTCCAGGTACTTGGTGCTCTTCGGGGGGGCGACGGGGAACTCGATCGGCCCGGCCGTCGCTGCCGTCTGCCCGGCCCCGGCGCCCGCCAGCAGCGCAGCCGCCACGCTCCCCGCCAGCGCCCAGCAAGTCCGATGCGTCGTCGTCCTCATCGTCCTGTTCCCTGACCCGAGCATGCCCGCCCGATCAGGCCGGCCCTCGCCGCCGCATCTCTAACACCGGATACAGGACGAAGTGGTTGTATCCCGGGTGGAATCTCTGGAACGGCCCGGGCAGCACCTCTTCGCCGTCGAGCCGGTTGCCGAGGAGATCCACGTCCACGCCGCCCGCCAGTTGCCCGACGGCGTCGTCGCCGAGATCGACGGGCGGGCAGGTCATGCGGGTGACGAGGTCGTCGCTTTTGAACTCAACGAACGCCCCTCGGGCGCCGAAGCAGACGGCCCCCTCGGCTACGGCCCCGTCCACGCGCTGCTCCTTGGCCACGACCGGCGCCACGCTGTTGGCATCGAAGCCGGTCAGCAGCCGCCACTGCTCGAGATTCAGGTACGGCATCCGCGGCCAGAGGTCGAGGTTCGGCCGCCGCTCCGGCGGCACGTCGGCCGCGTCCAGCGCACGTCGCAGCGCCTCGACGATCTCCGCGCGGTCCGTCATGTTGTCGTTGTTGTTCACGACGAACTTGTGCGCCCCGAGCCCTTCCCAGTGCGGGTGCACGCCGTTGATCAGCAGGTTGTCGTCGCAGACGTTGCTGCCGCTGACCGCCGACTCCGGCGGCATGCAGAAGTGCCCGCGGTAGTTGTCGATCAGCACGTTGTTGCGGACGTGAATGTGGCGGGCGCCTCCCTTCATCCGGTCGCCTCCCTTGAACTGCCGCTCCGTCACCGTCCGCGTGTAGATGCCGAAGTGGCTGTTCGCGAAGCACAGGTTGTGGTGGATGTGCACGCCGGCCGCGTCGTGGCAGTAAATGCCCGCCCCCGCCCGCGTGTAGGCGACGACGTTGTTGTCCACGAGGCACGGCCCGTGGCCGAGTTCGATGAATATTCCCTCGCGCTGGTTGTTGATGAGGACGTTGCGCGTGACCCGCGCGCCGCGGTAGGTGTTGTCCAGCCAGATGCCGAAGCAGTCGTTGTCGCGGACGAGGTTGCCCTCGATCAGCGTGTCCGTGCAGAAGTGCAGCTTGATGCCGCCCATCTCCGGCGCGCCCCACGCGCGCGTGTTGTTCCGCTCGATGGCGTTGTAGCCGATGAACGAATCGTGCGCCCCCGCCCCGACGATGCCGGCCGCCCCGTTGTCGCTGATGGTGTTGTACCGGATGGTGTGCCAGCCGACCTCACTGTGGCTCCTTCGCGGACGGTCGCCCTCCAGGTCGCGGTTGCCCTCGCTGCCGCAATCGATGCCGACCGCCCCGGCCCACCGAATGACGTTGCGCTCGATGACCCAGTGGTGCCCGCTTCGGCAGCCGAGGATGCCCGCCTGCGGGTGGCAGTTCTTCTCGGGCCGGTTGTAGAAGCCCGAGGGGAACTGGTTGCCCCCGTGCTCCATGACGAACCCGCGCACCGTGACGTAGCCGAGCCCGCGCTCGTGCGGGGCGAAGCAGCGCATCCGGCACGTGATCTCCACGACGTGGGCCTCCGGGCCGGGCGAGAACGGCGGGAAGTGCACGCGGACCTCCGAGCCCGCTTCGTCCGTCATCCACGTCGAGGGGGTCCGCAGCAGGTTCGCCTCCGAGTCCACCTCCGTCAGCAGCGCGCCATCCACGAAGACCTGCCCCAGCGTCTTCCGCCCCGACAGCCGCGTCGCCTGGACGGCGAACGGGTTGTAGCCCGCCTCGCCGGTCGGCAGCAGGTCTGTGAACATCGACGCATCGAGCGTCGCACGGAACACGCCCGCGGCGCCTTCGACCGCCCGCCACTCGCCGGCGTACACGTCGGAGCCTTTGATGACGGCCTTGCCGAGCTCAACGGCCTCGTAGACGACGGGGAGGCCCTCGTCCCCGCCGCGGGCGGGCGCCACGCGCTCACGGTACACGCCGGGGAATACGCGGACCGTATCGCCGGGCCCGGCGAGGGTTGCTGCGCGGGAGAGGGTCCGGAACGGCGCTGCCTCTGTTCCTTCGGCGGCGTCGTCGGCTTTCGGATTCGCGGGGTTGACTATGTAGAGGCGGCCGGCATCAGGCATGGCAGGCTCCAGGGCGTTCAGGGGAAGTCGCGATTGTAGCAGCCGCCGCACGAGAGGCCATACCTGCCGGCGGACCGCACGCCCGGCTGGTGCCGGGCGCAGTCTCTACTTGCCCGCGTCGGCGTATCCGTTGAACAGAGCGCACTTCGTTCCGCGGACCAGCATGTCAGCCCGCGTGGACTTCGTCACGCCGCCGCGTGTCTCGCGGACGGCCGGGGCGTAGCTCGCGCCGGCATTCGACCAGATGAGCGACGCCGCCGCGTCCTCGATGATGAACCCGGGCTTCCCGCCGGTGCCGTTGTACGGATACAGGTAGGCGCCGAGGATTTCCGTCTTCCCGCCGTTCCGCGTGACGACGTTCGTTTCGGGCCCTTCGGTCTTGAGCCCCAGGATCCACAGGCGGCCGCCGTCGTTGACCAGGCGCGTGACGATCCACTCGATGTTGACCTGCCAGCCCCAGATGTCCTGCCTCGTGGCGCGGACCAGCGGCCCGGAGTCCAGGAAGAACGCCCTGCCCGTGGCCTTCGCCGTGTTGCGGTAGCCGCACGCCTTGCCCGAGCAGTGACGCATGACGAGCGTGCGGGCGCTGTTGTGCTCCAGCCACCACTGCTTCGGCTTGCCCATCGCGCCGTCCAGCCGCTCCAGGACGACGACCGGCGGCTTCCCGTCCTCGAGGCGCCAGACGCACTTCGAGTCCATCTTCGGCGCCTCGAAGTCCGGACCGACGGCCTGGATCGCCGCCTGCATGCCGATGATCCGCTGGACGTTGCCTCGGATCGAGATCGTGTCCGACACGCGGTACTTCGCGCGCGGCAGGAAGACGGTCGTGGCGCCGGAGTCGATGGCCTGCTGGATCGCGCCGGTCCAGTCCTCCTCCGTCGTGGCGTTCCCGTCCTTGTCGGTGACCTTCACGAGCTCCGGCTTGTACTTCCGGACGCTGACCCACTTGTCGGGTGGCTCCCACGGCACGGCCGGCACGTCGGCAATCGGCAGCTTGAGGGCGCTGTTCGGGCTCGGGAACACGCTCACCGGGCCGTGCGAGACGTATTCGTCCACGTTGGGGCCCTTCGGCCCCGGCGCGGGCGCCGGCGTCCGCTTGTCGCCCTTGCCCGCCTTGATCGGCTGCTCGTATCCCTCGGTCCGCACGCCCCGGGCGTACAGCAGCCCCGAGTTCTCGATGGCCGCCCCGCCCTTCCCGCCTGCCAGGTCTGCCTCGACCAGGACCATCAGCGACACGCTGTGCTGGATGGCGGGGACGGCGCTGCGGCTGCGGAGGCGGTGGATGAACATCTTCTGGCGGGTGTTGTAGATGCCGGCCTTGTGCTGCCCTTCCAGCGTGAGGTCCCTGATCGTGATGCTGTACTGGTTCGAGGTGCTGTAGATGCCGTAGTCGAAGCCGACGATGGTGACGTTCTCGAACAGCGCCGGCCCGGGCCAGTTGTAGGTCAGCGAGATGCCGCGCGCCCCCGCGCCCTCGGGGTCGGAGGAGCGGATCACGACGTTCTCGACGCACCCCTGGTTGTTGTTCATGTAGTACAGGCCGATCGCGCCCGGGTTGCCCGCGCCGACGTCGATCGTGAGGTCGAACACGGAGTTGCGGAACGCGTTGCCGAGGCGCGAGCCCTTTTCCTTCGCCGGGTCCGCCAGCGCCCAGAAGGCCTTCGGGCGGCTCGCGTCGCCGAAGCCGCCGCTGCTGTCCTTCAGCTTCAGGATCGTCTTGTCCGCCCCGTCCCCGTAGATGTGGCGGTTCGCGGGGGCCTCGACGTGGACGAGCGAATCACTGAACAGGTACGTCCCCGCCGGGAAGTACAGCACCACGCCCGCCCACGCGTTCGTGCCAGCCCGGTGCGAGCGGATCGCCTTGCGGACGATTTCCGTGTTGTCCGTCCTCCCGTCGCCGACGGCGCCGTACT
>CAZMDT010000062.1:0-12503 GCA_964564965.1 uncultured Planctomycetaceae bacterium
GGGCGTTGCACCAATAGGTCAGCATGATCCCGGCGAAGGACCAGTGTTTCACCGGCATGGGGGCGCAGTGCCTCGAGCGGAACATGACGGCCATTGTAGCGTTTTGCGTCGCGCGGACGGAACTCGTAGAATGGCGCGCGGATGAGGCTAGAGGCGTGTGCGCCACCTGCGTGGGCCTTGATTGCTTCGGCCGCTCGACATGGGCAGACAGCCAGCGTTCAACCTGTTCATCTACGGGACGCTCACGAACCCGGCGGTGTTCCGGGCCGTCACCGGGCGGCTGCTCGCCCGGCGGGCGAACGAGGCGGACGGCTCCCGATCCTTCCAAGCCCGGCGGGCCGTTCTCGACGGGTACAAGAGGGTCAGCTTCGACAGCACGTACCAGTATGCCGTCCGCGATCCCCAGGGGCGCATTCGCGGCTATGTGGTCGGTCCGCTGCCGGGCGAGGTCATGTCCGCCCTGCGGGCGTACGAGGGCAAGAACTACTCGAGGCGCACCGTCCGGGTCCTGACGAAGGGGGGACCGGTCCGCGCCGTGGCGTTCGTCGCCAACGTCCAGCAGCTCCAGCACTCCTTTGGCTACGCGTTTCACGATCATCTCAAGCAGGAGATCCTGCTGGGCAAAAAGATCGCCAAGGTCCTCATGGAGACCGAGCGCGAACAGCTCCACACCACGGAGATGCCGTCCCGGCGAGCTGTCGGGGAACTGCACGGACCGACGATACGCGACCTCATTCGACGGCATTTCGAGGCGGGCGGCATCAGTGACTACGCCATCCGGCGGTCGCTCAAGGAGGCCCCGCTGCCCGATTTCTCCAGTGTCCTGGACGACCCGGAGGCGAAGGTCCTTGCGCGGAACTACCTGTCGCTGGTGGTTCGGCAGGTGATCTTCAACCAGACCGAGGAGCACCTTCGGCTGGACTTCCGCTACGAGATCGATCACATGGTCCGCGGCTCCGGGTACTACGAGCGAACCGTCAGCGCCCTGACGGCACTGCGGATACTCAACAACAACCGGGCCCTTCTGGATGCCGTCGTCGGGGACTGCTTCGCCGATCTGAGCTTTGAGGCGCATCGCCTCGTCGACTTCGTTCGGTGGGCCGTCATCGCCGCCGACGCCATCTACGACCCCAAGTCCGCCGAGCGGGAGATTCGCTTCATCAGGAACCATTGCGGTTCCGGCTACATCCCTATGGGCGCCGAGCTGGAGTTCTCCAACATCGGTCATGGCGTGATCCGCGATCCGAGAGGTCAGCAGGCGCGCGACCGCGAATACGACGGCTTCGTCTACTTCAATGATTTCGGCCTGGGCGCCCTGACCTGGAAGGTGGGCGGGCACGTCGACGATCACCACGAGAAGTCCTCGCCCGAGCGCAGGCGCGGGTTCTTCGAGGTCGCCCTGGGGAACCTGTCGATCGAGGAGAACATCTCCAAGCCCGTCACGGATGACCCGTGGACGCTCAACCAGCTCATCCACCAGACGAGGCGCTTTTACGACATCGCACCTCACAGCGTGCACATCTCGCTTCAGCTCCGAAGCCAGCACAAGCCCGACCGCGACCGCCTGCTGCCCCTGTCTGTCATGAAGTGCCTGTTCGCCCTCGCTGGCGACGTCGGGCGCGACGAGGGCGGGCGGCTGCGCATCCGGCGCTTGACTAACGACGAGATCATCACGCGCGACCCAGTGCCGCACATGCTGTTCTCCGAGATCTCCGTGCGTCACAGCACGGGCGAGGACGAGGCGTCGATCCCAAGGGTCCGCGCCTCGCAGTCCGGCGGGCGGTACGTCCAGCAGTTTCGGTTCCTCCGGCTGTCACCGCACCTGAACTACGAGCCGATCGTGCTGGGCCTGAAGGGCATTCAGATGAGCCTGCGGCCGGGGACGTTCCTCACGCCGGCACAGTACGAATCCAGCGCAAAGCACCGGCGCCTGTTCGAGGAGCTGCTGGCCTGGGGCGAATCGCCGACACCGATCAGCGATGAAGAGACCGAGGAGTTCACGCGTGTCGTCCGGGACGGACTGATGACCGAGCGCCGAGGCAAGCCGGCCCACAGCGAAGCGTACATCATGTGGTGCACCAGCCAGCTCCAGAACGCGCTGCAGCACTTCAACGAGTTCGTGCGATCCGGCGATTGATGCCCCCCTTGGGGACGACGCGCCCCACCCGACGCTTCCGCCCTACTGCGACCCGGCGCCGGCGCCCTGCGGCCACTGCCCTGTGAGCACATAGTCCGCGTAGCCGGCGAGCAGCGGATCCGACGTTGCCGCCGCTTTCAGCCGCTGCGCGAGGGCGGTCGCCTTCTGGCGGCCGTCGGAGTACTGCTGGAGATAGGTCGCCAGGAACAGCAGCATCGGCTCCTCGTCGGCCGACCCGCCCCGGCGGGCCGTCACGCGATCCTGCAGCGCCCGGATGCGGCCCTGGATGAGGCCGACCTGCGGGCCGGCGATCGCGGCGAGATCAAGCTCCACCTTGTCCACGATGGGCCGGAACGCCACCGCGGCTTGGCGGAGATGCACGGCGGCACTGTACGGTTCACCGGCCGCCAAGAACGACAGGACGGTCCCCAGCCGTGGCAAGGGGTTCGCGGGCATGAGTTCGGCCGACGCCTCGTATTCTACGGCCGCATTATAGAACCGTCCCGCACGGAGCTCGCGCTCGGCATCGAGGAGCCGGCGATTGAAGGCGTTGGCGCTCCTGCCGGCCAGGCTATGGACAATCACCGCCCCGCCTCCCAGCGTTTCGACGATTGCCTCGCGGTCCGGCCTGGCATCGGCCGGCCTGCCCGCCGTCTTCGCGGCGCCGGCGGGCTCGAAGGTTTCCGTGCCGGCCAGCGGCTGGTCCCGCCCGGAATGCCCCTCGCGAAGCCGCATAAGGATGTCGAGGTACACGTCCCGGTCGGACACGAGCAGGTCGTCGATGTTCTCTGTTCCAGGCGCCTGGCCCTCGGGGAAAGCTCGCCCCGTCCACGGAGCGCGCGGGAGGCCTTCCGTAACGGCCGTCTCGAGGTCGGTGCTGGTTCCGACGTCGGCGCCGGGGACCGAGGCGTCCACCCGCAGATCGAGCGCCTCCCGCCGCCCGCTCGCGTTCGGGTCGTGCTCCGGTGGCTCCTCCATCTCCGTCGGCGTCGGCACGCGGAACACGTCGGGCACGCGGGTGGCATCGGGCACTAGCCGAGCGATGTCCTCCGCGGTGAAGCCGTAAGAGCGAAGCGGCGGGATGGACAGCCGCCCCGCCGCCGCGGATTCGCGGGGGCCTCCGTATCCCGATAGGGCGTCCTCATACAGGCGCCGGACCATGCGCGGCACAGCAAGCGATTCCTCAGGCACGTTGGTTCCGGGCGCCGCGGCACCCGCGGCGATCCCCCCGGCACTCAGGGCCGTTCGCGTCCGATCATAGTACGGCGCCGGCCGGTACGCCGCCCCACGAAGCGATTCATCGAGACCCACCGATTGCTGGCGGAAGACCCCCAGCGCCGACGAAGGCAGATCGAGGCGGAGCTGGTTGGACGCGGCGTAGCCCACGTTGCCGCGGAAGCGCCCCAGCCCCGTCACCTGTCCGGAAACGGTCAGCCCGCTGTCGAGCCCCCGCGGACTCTCGTTTCGGCGGTTCAACCCGCCCGTGCCGACGCCGTAGTTCGCATCAAGCGCATGGCCTGTGTTCACGCGGCGGACCTGGGCCGAGGCCGACAGACACGCCGCCAGGACCACAACGCCAAGGCCAAGATGTCCGAGCGGTCTGGCCATGCTTAGCACGTCGAACGCCCAAGCCTGCCGTGCGCATCATGGCGCCTGCCGTGGCGGTCGCCCCGGCTTCACCCAGCCGGACAGCCTTCGACGCGCACCGGTGTCGAGGTCGGGCGTTTGCGCCACGCCCGGCGCCGGGGCTTGGGCGGCGCCATTCGCCGCGGCCCGACGCCACGAACCCTCCAGCGTCTCCTGTGCATGGTGCCTGTCCTCAGCCCCAAGGTCCTTCCGCGTGCGCCATCGGAACACCGCGGGCCACGAAGCCCGCCGGTTCCGGCGCTGCCTGCCCACACTCTCTCATCGGCACCATCGCGGGGCGTCCTCATTTCATTCTACGGTCCGCCGGCGGCGAGGGTTGCGCGACACGCCCGCCCAGAATCGGATAATACATGGTCGGCGGTTTGCCGATGAACACAGGTATGATGGATCGGAACGGGACGTTGAGTCTGCGCCGGCGGCGGCCCGGCCCGGGTCTTGCTCTCGGTGTCGGGGATGGATAGGCTTTCGATTTGACTCCGTGGGTGTGAGCGGAAAGCAGGTATCCATTTCCGACGGCCGGCATTCGGAGCGAGCGACAACCAGCATGCGACCACTCAGAGCATTCACGATTGAGCCCTCGCTGCCCCCGCAGCTCGCGCCGCTGCTGGAGATCGCCTACAACCTCTGGTGGTCGTGGCAGGGCGACGCGCTCGACCTGTTCCGGCGACTGGATTCTGAAAGCTGGGAGCACTGCAATCACAACCCGGTGGCGATGCTGGGGAGCATGAGCCAGGAGCGGCTGATGAACGTGGCGGCCGACGACGGCTTCCTGGCACACATGCGTCGCGTGCACTCGCTGCTGACGGAGTACCTTCGTGGACCCGGCTGGTGGCAGAAGACCCGCGGCGGCAACCGGGAGCAACCGCTCGTCGCCTACTTCTGCGCGGAGTTCGGGATCAGCGAATGCCTGCCCATCTACTCCGGCGGCTTGGGCGTGCTGGCCGGCGATCACCTCAAGAGCGCCTCAGAGCTGGACCTGCCCCTCGTGGGCGTGGGCCTGCTGTACCAGCAGGGGTACTTCCGGCAGCGACTGAACGCCGACGGCTGGCAACTCGAGCTCTTCCCGCGCAACGACTTCCATAACCTCCCCGTCCGGCTGGTCAGGTCAGAGAACGGTGAGCCGGTGACGATCGAGGTGGAGATGCCCGGCCGCGCCGCCAAGGCCCAGGTCTGGCGGATTCGCGTCGGTCGGATTTCCCTTTACCTTCTGGACACGAACGTCCCCGAAAACTCGCCGGAAGACCGGCATATCACGGCCCAGCTCTACGGTGGCGACCAGGAGCTGCGGATCCGCCAGGAGATCGTCCTGGGCATTGGCGGGGTCAGGATGCTCAGGGCGCTGGGAATCCTCCCGAAGGCCTGCCACATGAACGAAGGGCATTCGGCGTTCCTGAGCTTGGAGCGCATCCGCATGCTGATGGCCGAGCGCGGCGTGTCGTTCGACGAGGCCCGCGAGGCCGTGGCCGCTTCGAACATCTTCACCACGCACACCCCCGTGCCGGCCGGCAACGATGCCTTCGAGCCCTGGTTGATCGATGAGTACTTCTCGAACTACTGGGGCCAGCTCGGCCTCAGTCGCGACCAGTTCCTCGCCCTCGGCCGCCAGAAACCGAACGACAAGGACGAGCCGATGAACCTCACCGTTCTGGCGCTGAGGCTCAGCAGCTACCGGAACGGCGTCAGCAAGCTGCACGGCACGGTCAGCCGGAAGCTATGGGCGGGGGTTTGGCCGGGGATGCCCGTTCACGAGGTGCCGCTGGGAAGCATCACCAACGGCATCCACACACGCACGTGGATCAGCAATGATTTGGCGGAGCTTTACGATCGCTACCTGAGTCCGGGCTGGCACGAAAAGCCCGCCGACATGCAGGTGTGGCAAGCGGTGAAGGACATTCCCGATACGGAGTTGTGGCGGACCCACGCGCGCCGGCGAGAACGGCTCGTCGCCTTTGCCCGGAGGCACCTCCACGGGCAGCTCGCCAAGCGCGGGGCGAGCGCCCTGGAGCTGGCCGGGGCAGACGAGGTGCTCGACCCCGAGGCGCTGACCATCGGATTCGCCCGCCGGTTCGCCACGTACAAGCGCGCCAACCTGCTCCTGAGCGATGCAGATCGTCTCGCGGCCTTGCTCAACAGCCCCTCGCGCCGGGTCCAGGTGATCTTCTCGGGAAAGGCGCATCCCCGGGACAATCCCGGCAAGGACCTCATTCGCCAGATCGTCCACCTCGGCCGCCAAGAGCCCTTCCGGAGGTCGCTGGTGTTCCTGGAAGACTACGACATGAACGTCGCGCGCTATCTGGTGCAGGGCGTGGACGTGTGGCTGAACACGCCCCTGCGCCCGATGGAGGCCTCCGGGACGAGCGGGATGAAGGTCGCCGCCAACGGCGGGCTGAACGTGTCGATCCTCGACGGGTGGTGGGACGAAGGCTACCGGCCAGACGTCGGATGGGCCATCGGCTCGGGAGAGAGCTACGACGACCTGGAGTACCAGAATGCCGTCGAGTCGCAGGCACTGTACAACCTGCTGGAGAAGGAGGTCGTGCCGTTGTTCTACGATCGCGGCCCGGACAATCTGCCCCGCGGCTGGATCGCCAAGGTGAAGGCCGCCATGGCCAACCTGGCGCCGGTGTTCAACACCAACCGAATGGTCCGCCAATACGCCGAGACCTTCTACGCGCGCGCCGCTGAGCGCTGGGACCGCCTGACGGCCGAAGACCTCTCGAGCGCCAAGGCACTCAGCGGCTGGAAGCGTAAGCTATACGATCACTTCGCCAACGTCCGCATCGAGAGTGTCAACGACGACATCGACAGCAACGGCAGCGGCGCGCACGTCGGCAAGAACATTCGGGTGGACGCCGTGGTGGACCTCGGGGGGCTGGAGCCGGGCGACGTACAGGTCGAGCTCTACTACGGCCCGCTGGACCAGGACGGGCAGTTGACGCGCGGGGAGGCCCTGCCGATGGAGCAGGTCGGCAACGAGGGCGACCACCGTGCCCGCTACACGGTCCAGTTGCCTTGCGCCCACAGCGGCCAGAGCGGCTACACCGTGCGCGTCCTGCCCAGGCATCACCTCGTGCCGGACACGCGCGACATGGGCATGATCCGCTGGGCATGACGGCCCCTCCCGCGCGGCGGCGGGTCCGGGAACCAATTCCACCACCAAGCGTCAGAACGGCAAACCACGCGGTGGATGTCTGCGCTTTCAGCCGCCTTGATTGACTGGAGAACGAGATGAGACGCTTCATTTGCGCCCTTGCCTTGCTGGGGGCATGCGCGCATGGCGCTGCCCTCGGCGATCTCGAGCCCCGGGCCCAAGCCCAACCAGCCGGCAAGATCGCCGGGCTCACCGCCCAGGTACTCGAGCGCTGGGGCACGCCCGAGATGGTCCTCACGGGCAAGCTCGATGAAGTCGTCCAGGGCCCCACGGGCATGTCGGAGCCCCCGGTATACTCCTTCACGCTGCACGTGACCGTCGCCGACGTGCTTCGCGGCAATCTTGAGGCCGGCAAGAGCATCGCCCTGTCGCACGCGGTCCGGCAGAAGAAGCCGCCAACGTTCCCCGTGGGCAGAGTCTGCATTGTCGGCGTGAGCCGCGTTCGCGGGCATCTCCGCCTCGACGCCATCGAGGTTGCTTCCGCCGACGGCATCCGGCAGGCACAGCTCGCCTGCTCCGTGCCCATCGGCTGGTCCGTCGAGGCAGACAAGCTCGTCTGCCCCTGGGCAAAGGTCGGCGAGAAGGCTTGGCCGAAGGACGCGGCCGTTGCCGGGGTGACGGCCTGCGCCAAGACGGGCCGTCCCGCGCTGCTGGTCGGCAAAGGCGTCCGCTTCGAGGTGGCGCCCGAGCCGCCGGAGAAGGAGATCAAATGGACCAACCCCGACGGTGACGGCGTCTACAAGATCATGGTTAGCAACACGACGGACAAACCCGTCGAGGTGCCCGCCCTGCTGACCGACGGGAAGGAGATCCTCTGGAAGGAGAGCCTGCTCGTCGTGTGTCAGGGCGAGACGTACACAGTCCCGGGCTGCGTGGGCGTCAGCAGCAAGCCCAAGCCCGTGCAGCTCGCCCCCGGAGAGATCGCCGCGACGACCGTGAACGTGCTGGCGCTCAGGGGGCCGAAATGGCCTCAGGGGGGATACCGCATCGAATTCCAGTTCTGCCTGGGCGAGCGGAGCGTCCGGCACAGCTTCTACTACATGTCGCGGCATCACGACAGGCTCCGCGAGGAGGCGCAGAAGAAGCTCGGAGGCCCCGGCTAACCGTCTTCACGAGGGCGGCGGTTTTCGCACAAACTTGGTTTGACACCGGCGATTCGGCCGATAACATGGTTGGTGTGCGGGAGCCTCCCGGCACAGGGACTGTACGCCAAATGCTGACGACCGCGACGACTGCGACGACGTGTTAGCCGCCCTCCTCCGACATCTCGGGGGGTGGGCGCGTCGCGGGTCCGTCGGGCCTTCCTGTACCGACTCACCCCTTCCTCGCGAAGCGCACTTCCCAGCAGATGACGGGGACGGCCGAAAGGTGTCCCGATCATGACTGTGAGTATCAAGTTGCCCGACGGAAGCCGCCAGCGGTATGACGGCGCCGTTTCGCCCGCCCAGGTGGCCGAGGCGATATCCCCGCGCCTGGCGGAGGCCGCCATTGCCGCGCGGGTCGACGGCGAGTTGAAGGATCTCACCGCGCCCATCGCCAAAGGCGAACACGAGCTCGTCGTGGTCACGGAGCGTGACCCGGATGCGCTGGGAGTTTTGCGTCACACGGCGGCCCACGTGATGGCGCAGGCGGTGGTGCGGCTGTACGGCCCGCAGGTACGGTACGCCATCGGCCCGGCGCTAATGGACGACTTCCAGTACGGGTTCTACTACGACTTCGACCTGCCCGAATCGCTCGGCGCCGAGGACCTCCACAAGATCGAGGCCGAGATGGCGCGGATCGTCGCCGAGGAATTGCCGCTTGAGCGCATCGAACTCCCAATCGACGCCGCTGAGGCGGAAATGCGCAAGCTGGGCCAGGACTACAAGGTCAAGATGATCGACGACCTTGTCCGCGAGAAAGGCATCAGGACCGTCAGCCTCTACCGCCAGGGAGACTTCGTGGACATGTGCCGCGGGCCTCACCTGCCCCACACCGGCAAGCTGGGCAACGCCTTCAAGGTTCTGACCACGGCCGGAGCCTACTGGCGCGGCGACGAGAACAACAGAATGCTCACCCGTGTCTACGGGACTGCCTTCTTCGACCGGAAGCAGCTCGAGGAGCACCTCGCCCGCATCGAGCAGGCCAAGCAGCGCGACCACCGCATTCTCGGCCGGCAACTCGGGCTGTTCACCATCAGCGATGCCGTAGGCCCGGGCCTGCCGCTCTGGCTGCCGAAGGGCACGATCATCCGTATGGAGCTTGAGGGTTGGTTGCGAGGCGAACTGTTGAAGCGCGGCTACCAGCCAGTCATCACCCCGCACGTCGGGAAGATCGGCCTCTGGAAGACGAGCGGGCACTATCCTTACTACGAGCACGGGCTGTTCCCGACGATGGTGGTCGGCGAGGCAGGCAGTGACGACGGCTACCTGGTGAAGCCGATGAACTGCCCCTTCCACATCATGATCTACAAGTCGGAGCAGCGCAGCTATCGCGAGCTGCCAATCCGCCTCAGCGAGTTCGGCACTGTGTACCGATTCGAGCAGTCGGGCGAGCTGAGCGGCCTGACACGTGTGCGCGGGTTCACCCAGGACGACGCCCACATCTTCTGCGCTCCGGAGCACCTCGAGGCGGAGATCGAGTCCTGCGTGGACCTAACGAAGCTCTGCCTGAGCACGCTCGGCCTTGAGGACTACCGCGTCCGCATCGGCCTGCGGGCCCCGGATTCCAGCAAGTACACCGGCGACGAACGCCACTGGAACCGTGCCGAGGAGAACATCCGCAACGTCGTCCGCAGGCTCGGCATGAACTACACTGAGGAGCCGGGAGAGGCGGCCTTCTACGGGCCGAAGATCGACTTCGTCGTCAAGGACTGCCTCGGACGAGAGTGGCAACTCGGGACTATTCAGGTCGACTACAACCTGCCCGAACGGTTCGGCCTGGAGTACATCGGGCGGGACAACACCGCGCACCGCCCGGTGATGATCCACCGCGCGCCGCTGGGTTCGCCGGAGCGGTTCATCGGCATCCTGATCGAGCACTATGCCGGGGCGTTCCCGCTGTGGCTGTCGCCGGTTCAGGCGGCGGTCCTGCCGGTCAGCGAGAAGTTCAGCAACTACGGCGCGTCCGTCGCGGACGAGCTGCGTTCGGCCGGCCTGCGGGTCGATCTCGATGACTCCGACGAGAAGGTCGGCGCCAAGATACGGAAGGCCATGCTGGCCAAAGTGCCGTACATGCTGATCGTCGGCCAGCGCGAGGCGGAGGCCGGGACGGTCTCAGTCCGTCATCGCACCGAGGGCGACTGCGGAACGCTGGCCGTCGGGGAGTTCGCCGCTGCCGCCCGCGACGAGGTGACATCAAAAGGAAAATCGCGCCCGCTGATGACCGTTGGTGTTGAGTAGACCGAGGCCCTGCCGACCGTCCGCAGCGCGTGGCAGCAGGCCCGCTGCCGGCGGCGGCCGAATTCAGGAGACATAGCCATCGCAACGAACCTTCGCCTCAACGAGCGGATACGCATCTCTCCCATCCGCCTGATTGACGAGAACAACCAGCAGGTCGGCATTGTCGAGACAAGGGAGGCGATCGACCGGGCGAGGCAGGTAGGCCTCGACCTCGTGGAGGTCGCGCCGCAGTCCAAGCCTCCGGTTTGCCGGATCATGGACTATGGCAAGTGGAAATACGCTCAACGGAAGAAGCAGCACAAGAGCAAGGCGCGCCGGCACGAGACGAAGCAGATCCGCATTCGGACCCCCAAGATCGGCGAGCATGACCTCCAGATCAAGCTCAACCATGCCCGGGAGTTCCTCGAGCGCGGCGACCGCGTCCAGTTCAACCTGCGCTTCCGCGGGCGCGAACTCGCCCACGTCGAGGAGGGCTACCGCGTTTTCAAGGACATCCAGGAGCAACTCGCGGACGTGAGCAAGGTCGAGCAGAGCACGCGTCGCGCCGGGAGAACGATCAACATGCTCCTCGCACCGACCGGGAAGAAGGCAGCGACGCAGAAGGCGGATGCCGAAGCCGCGTCCTGATGGGGCCAGGGCGCGGCGAACCGGCTTGGCTCACCGCCAGTTGATGCAGTCGTTGACGTTCGAGTGGAAGCGGGGCTCCACTTGGCCGGCCGGCACGGTTTCGCGGTGCCCGTCGGCATAGACGGCGTTGATCTGGTCGAGGTACCCCCGGTACATGTGCGTGGTGAGCCTCGACAGCCCCACCTCCTCGGCTGCCGTCCTGGACAAATCAACACCGATCGGATTCGGATCAACAGTCGTCGTGCTGGCCACGACGTCCGTGACGATGGGGTTGTCCATCGCGGCCGTGTCGCTCATGTTCACCGGGCCGCGGAACACGTCGTCGTCGTAGACTGTGAACCCGGCGCTTGGGCCCCAGTCGGGGTCGGGCGGGCCGTCGTTGCCCGGCCTCGGGACCCAATCCCACAGCCCGATGCGATAGAAATCGTATTCAGGCCCCTTGTCCGATTTGACGTACCGGTCGAACCACCACCTCTCCTCGCCATCCTTGATGGACGTCATGCTGCGGGCGATGTCGTAGTTTTCCGAGCAGAAAAGCTGCTCAACGGTGATACCCCGGGCCTCCATCTCCATCACGTAAAACGCGGAGACGTCCCAGCAGTTCCGGCCGGTCCCCTCTCCGATGCGCCTCGTGTGACAGGGCAGCCAGCCGGCGCAGTCCTGCGAGTAGGCGAACATCGCCTCGCCCAGTTGGCGCATGTTCGCTCCGCAAACGGTGACCTTGGTAATGTGCTTGGCCCGGCTCAGTGACGGCGCGAGGATGGTCACCAGAAGCGCGATGATTGCCACGACGACCAGAAGCTCTATCAGCGTGAAGCCCGAGGGGGCGTTCCTTGAGACGTGCATGGCCGAATTCCTTTATCTGAAGCCACGCGATGCGGCCCCGAAGACGGGGAAGCTCGGGCACGCACCTTAACCATTGCCTTCCTCGTCCCGAAGAGCCAGGCAGGCAGCGAATACGTTCCCGGCCCTTACGGGCGACCCAACATGACAAGTTTAACGCTTAACCGCGTCTCTGTCAACCTTTCTCCCGCGGGCAGCGCCGCCTGTGACTAGACGGTGAGCTGCTCCCCCCGCCCCAGCACAGCCGCGTACCGTTGGCGGATGGCTTCCACCTCCGCCTCGACGAACTCGTCCACCCAGCGACTCGACGACAGCGCGAACTCCGTCTCCGGCCCAATCTCTGGAACGAGGTAGTGATAGTTCGAGTCGAACCACTTGGTCATCTCGAGCGGGAGGTTCTCGCCTGCGCCGCGCGCGATCGTGCTGTAGCCGGCGAGGTCGACGGTGCCATCGGCCGCGCGCAGATCCGCGAACCGGGAGGGAATCGCGCCCACCGTCACCGCCGCGTCGAGTATGTGGTCGTAGAACGAGAAGTTCGAGGGGATGGAAGAGTCGCCGCGGCCGAGGCCGAGTTCCGCCATGCGCTCCAGGTTCGCGAGCCGCAGCTCGCGCGCCGCGGCCTCGAGGTCCGCCGCGGCGGTGACGCCCTTCCAGAAGGACTCCAGCGCCTTCTTCAGCTCGCGGTTCCTTCCGATCCGCGGATAGCCGAGGATGGTGC
>CAZMDT010000063.1:0-12358 GCA_964564965.1 uncultured Planctomycetaceae bacterium
CCATCCGGCGGACGGTGCGGCGATGAGGCCGACGCTTCACACGGCGGTGCTGGCGGCCGCTCTGGCGGCAGCGTGGCTGGCGGGCTGCGATGGCGGGCTGGGCGGCGGAGGCCAGCCCACGCACACCGTGCTGCTCATCACGTTCACCGGCGCGGGGCACGTGCGCGATTCCAAATACTACCTCGAGCAGACGCGGAAGTACGCCGGCTGGGACGGCCTGTACATCGTCCACAGGGCCAACGACAGCATGCTCTACTGGGGCAAGTACTACTCCATCGACGCCGCCGCGGACGCGCTTCGGACCGCCAAGGGGTGGCAGGCCCCGAACGGGTATCGCCTCTACGGCCGGGCCACCATCGTGCCCCTGCCGGGGGAGGACATCGGCCCGCCGGAATGGAACCTCGGGAACGCCAAGGGGGCGTACACGGTGGTGGTGGCATACTTCTACAACAAGCAGGGGCAGGGCCTGGTGCCCGCCTATCGGACATCGCGCGAGGACGCCGTGAAGACATGCGGCGCCCTTCGGGAGATGGGCGAGGAGGCGTACTTCTACCACACGCCGGGGAGGTCGTATGTCACGATCGGCAACTTCGGTCCGGAGGCCATGAAGGGCGTTCGGGAGGAGGTTCGCGGCCCGGACGGGCAGGTGCTTCTCGGCTCCGACGGCGGGCCGCAGTGGTCGATGCGCCTGGAAGTGGCGGACCCCGAGATCAAGCGGATCATGAGCGATTACAAGGCGCTGCTGGTCAACGGCGCGACGGCGTGGACCCTCACGACGACGGACCCGCAGACCGGCGAGAAGAAGCGCAGCGCCCTCGAGACAAGCTACGTCTGGGAAATCCCCGACAACCGGAGGCCCGCCGGCGGTGAGGCGCCGCTCGATCATACTGGCGACGGCGAACCCGGGTAAACTGCGCGAGATGCGGCAGGTGCTCGCCGGCCTGCCCGTGCGCCTGCGGGGGCTGGGGGAGTTGCCGGGCATCCCCGCGCCGGCCGAGACCGGAGCCACCTTCGCCGAGAACGCACGCCTGAAGGCCGACTTCTACGCCCGCGAAACCGGGACGTGGTGCCTCGCGGACGATTCCGGGCTGGTGGTGGACGCGCTGGCCGGAGCGCCCGGCGTTCTGAGTGCCCGCTTTGCCGCCGAGGAGATTCCCCCCGGCACCGGCCGCGGGGAGATCGACGCCTTCAACACGGCCAAGCTGCTTCGGCTTCTGGCGGACGCGCCGGGGGAGCAGCGCGGGGCGCGGTTCGTGTGCTGCGTGGCGCTCGCGGACGGCGAGCGGACGCTCCTCGAGGCGAGGGGCACCGTCGAGGGGCGGATCGCACACGAGCCCGCCGGCGAGAACGGCTTCGGCTACGACCCGGTGTTCGTGGTCCCGGAGCTGGGGCGGACGATGGCGCAGCTTTCGTCGGCGGAGAAGAACGCCATCAGCCACCGCGGCCAGGCCGTGCGCCGGTTCGCGCGGCGCTTGGAGGCGCTGCTGGCGGGGCGAGGCTGACCGGGGCGGCGGCTTCAGTCGCGGCGGGCATCCGGCAGGTACGTGGGGCGGCGGAACAGATGCGTGGTGGCGAGGATGCCGGCCACGATGAGCCAGACGGCGGCGGGCCCGTACCACGTGGCGGAGGGCAGATCGGGGTCGTTGATCTGGTGGATCTCGGCGTAGATGGTGCGCGCCTCGCTCCAGACGAACCCCGTGCGATCGAAAAGGGCGGCGACGACGGCGTAGAACGGGTTGGTGCGGACGGCGACCGCGAGGACGGCGCGCCGGGCGGGGCGCTCGACGGCCCGCAGCAGGCCGCCGGTCCAGAAGGGCGTGGCGACCGCGAGCATCATCACGACGGCGGCGATGACGGCGGCGGTGTATCGCCCGGCGTGGGATTTGGGGCAGCGTACGGCCGCCACGGCGAACAGCACCATCGCGAGGTAGACGCAGTAGACCTCGACGGCGGCGCGGAGTGAGACGGCCGGCGAGACGGTCCAGAGGACTACGAGCGTGATGGCCGAGGCATCCGCCAGCACGCCGGCCCGCAGCAGCGACGAGAGCCAGTCGCCTCCGCCGGCGCCCAGCGGCGCGGCGGCCAGCGCCAGCCAGACCGTCCCGGCCGCCAGGCACGCCAGCGCCGCGAACGTCTCGCCGGCGGCCGACCGCACCAGGAAGAACACCGCCAGCTCGATGGCAAGCGTGGCGCCCCCCGCGGCGAGCACGGCCCGGCCGTCGCGGTGCCAGAGCGCCCGGAGGCCGAACCGGTCGTGCGGGACCGGCGCGTGGGAGGCCGGGAAGTCAGGCGGGCCGGTCATTCTTCCGGGGGCGCCTCGGGCTTGGGCGTGTCGGCCTGTTGGCGCTTGTACTCGTCCAGGACGGCCGAAAGCCGCCGCTGGTAGTCGGCGAGGATTCGCCTTCTCGCCTCAAGCTCGTTGATGCGAGCCTTGATCTGCTCGAGGGTCTCGGCGGCGGCCTCGTCGGGGGGCGTCAGCCATTCGCGCGGCGTCCGGAACTTGTGCTCCCAGAGCGCCATCGCCCGCTTCGTCTGCTCGGGTGTGCGGGGCAGCAGATCGTCCTCGCCGCGGAGGCGTTCCACGTCGAAGTCGCGCACCCCGCCCGTCCACAGCTCGGTGATCGCCTGCTGCACGTCGCCCACGAGGGCCCGGGCGTCCGCCCGGATGAGCACGAACCCCTTCGCGTGCTCGTTGATGTACGCGGTGGCCCACGCCCTGAGCGCCTCCGGCGCCACCGCCTTCCGGTCGACCTGAAGCTCCCCGTCCGGGCCGATCTCCAGCACCGCCGTGGCGTACGGCGAGGTCGCCCGGCCCGGCACCGGCGAGATCACCACCTGCACCGGCGTGGCCAGCGGCGGGATCGCCGCCGCCTTCGCCTCGAACTCGAGATCGGCGTTCTGGTTTGAGCTCTCGAACGGCACGTCGATGACCGCCGCCGCGAAGTTCGCCAGCGAGACGATGTCGCCGTCAACGTCCGCCCAGTACCGTCCGCCCTCCAGCGTCTTCGAGCCGACGAACACCCACTGCGTCGGGGGTGCGGCGTCCTTGGCGACGGGCGACAGCCAGGCCGAGGCGTCCTCCTCGCGAACCTTGCCCTGCTGGTCCTTCCAGCGGACGCGGATGTTGAGGCGCGGGCCCTCGGGCGGCAGGAACCTGGCGTCGCTGCCGGTGCCGACGTAGCGTGCGGCCCGGCCCGGCTTCAGTCCGAGCGCCAGCAGGCCGGCGTGCAGGTGGGCGCCCCTGGCCTCCGTGGCCAGGATGCTCTCGTGCTCCTTCGTGCCGGACAGGCACACCAATAGCTCCAGCATGCCGCTACGGAGCACGACCTGCGCCTCGAGCACGATCTGGCGCTTCTCGAAGTTGATCTCGATGTCCTTGAAGCGGACGACCTTGGGCTTGCCGCCGGGGGCGGGCGCCGTGGCCGGCTGGGTCGCGGGCGCCTCGGCCCCGGTGGCCGCCGCCGCGACCGCCCCCGACACCGCCAACGCCGCCAGGCATCTGGTTGTAGCATTCATGCGGCTCTCCCGTCGCTGCCCTCGCTTCACGTATATAAACGCCGGGCGGCGGCGCGGGTACGGAAAAAACCACCCGATCGGCTTCAGGCCGACCGGGTGGGCTGAACGTTCGGGATGGCAGGCGCCCGCTACAACGGGAACTGGTTCTCCTCCTCGTCCTCGTGGATGATGATCTTCGGGCGGATGAGGATGAGCAGCACCTGCTTGTCGCGGACCTTGCCGCGGTTCGTGAACAGCCGCTGGACGATGGGCACCTTGCTCAGCATCGGCACGCCGAACTCCTGCTCCACCTCGCCCGCGAGCGTCTGCCCGCCCAGCAGCAGCGTCCCGCCGTCGGGGACCATCACCGTCGTCTGGAGGTCCTGCACGGCGACGACGGGCAGGCCGATGCTGCCGGCCGGCGTGGTGACGCTCACGATCGGCCCCTGGAGGGAGGAGACCTGAGGTCGAACCGTCATGATCACATATTTCCGGTCATGCGAGACCGTGCCCTCCACGTCCAGCGTCACGCCGGTGGGCACGAAGGACACCATCGGCACGGTGATCGGCTCGCCGCCTTCGCCGGTGGAGGGGATCGCCTGGTAGCCGGAGATGTACGCCGTCTGCGTGGCGACGGTGACGTAGGACCGCTGTCCGTTCCAGACCGTGACGCGCGGGGCGTTGAGGGTGCGCGTGGCGGAGTGCGCCTGCGTCGCTTCCAGCAGGAAGTCCACCTGGAGGTCGTCCAGGAACACGCCGGCGATGGACAGGGCGGGGGCCGACACCGACGTCAGGATGCCCGCCGAGACCCCGGTGTTCACCGTGCTGCCGATCAGGCTGCCGTAGTTGCGTGTCCGCTGGCCCGTCCCGGTGGTGACGCCGGTGGGCGTGAAGCTGCTGCCGCCGGAGGGCCCGTGCCCGACGGTGGTCCACCCGGAGGGCCCGTAGGCGGGCACGCTGGCGCCGGTGAACGGATCGACCACCGTCCCGCCGCCGCCGAGGTTCCCGCCGAGGTTGAAGTACAGGTCGAAGTCCACGCCGATGGTGTTCAGGAAGCCCGTGCTGACGGAGATGAACCGGGCCTCGATGGAGATCTGCATGCCGCGCGCCTCCTGGAGGGAGTTGAGCAGCTTCGCCAGCTCCTGGTGGTTCTGGGCGGTCTGCGTCACCACCAGCGAACCGTGGTGCTCCCGGATCGAGGCTTCCCCGGCGTCCCACGAGGTCCGATCGACCGTCTCCTTGACCAGGTCGATGAGCGACTGGATCATCTCGCTCCGCGTGGGCATGTTGTCTTCGCCGACGTTGTTCTGGCCCGCGTTGTTGCCGAACGCCGTGCCGCTCCAGGCGACGTTCTGCTGGTTGTTGACGCTGCTCTGCCCGGCGTTGCCGAGATCCACGCGAGGCCCGACGAAGTTCGGCACGCGGAACAGCAGGTGGCGGATGTCATAGACGCGGGTGGCAACCCGGCGGGACAGGTCGTCCTTCGTCGAGATCGTGATCACACCGTCGTCCAGGACGTACTGCAACGGGCTCGTTCCGCCGACGTCGCTGAGCACGACGTTCAGCGCCTTCGACATCGACACCTTTCGCAGGTGGACCGTCACCTCCGTCGTCTGGTCGATGCCCTGAAGCGACAGCGCCCGCCAGTTCACGTAGATGCTCACGCCCGAGACGTTCCGCAGGAACTCGATCACGTCCTTGAACGGAATCCCCGCGAAGCTCAGCTCCGGGATGATCTGCTCGAGCTTCTGGCGGACGGCGCGGTTGGCTTCGGGCTCGCCGGCGGCAGCGGCCACGTAACGCTCCGCTCGCTTCCGGATCTCCCGCCAGTCGCGCGGGAAGTGCAGCAGCTCGAACCATGGAACCATCTTCCATTCCACTTCGTTCATCTGGAGCTGCTCTTCGTTGTTGAACGTCCGCGAGGAGAGCTTGCGGTCCTGGAGGAACACGAACTGCTGGAGGATGTCGCGCTGTTCGAGGGCCCAGCTGTTCCGCGAATCGAGCGCGATCAACTGCTCCACGACGTCCAGCGACTTCTGGTAGTCGTGCTGCTCGCGGAGCATGCGGGCCATCTTCGTGTAGTTCTCGATCTTGCGCTCGCGCTCGAGCGCCTCGCGCTCCCGTCGCTCGTCTTCCTTCTGCTTGATCTCCCCGGCGAGGCGCTGCTTCTCGGCCTCCTCCCACTGCTGCTTGAGGAGCTTGACGTACTCGAGGTAGCGCTCAATCTCACGCATCTGGTTGCGGTAGTCGCTGGGGGGGAAGTAGTTCTGTTGCGTCTTGAGGGTCACCTCCGCCTGCTGCGCCAGCGTGCGGGCCGTGTCGAAGTCCGCCGCACGCGCCGCCGCCGCAAGCGTTTCGCGAGACTCGCGCATCTTCTTGGCGATCTCGACCTTCGCCATCTGCCACACGAGCCGGCGCTGGCGCTCCACCTCCGACAGCACGCCCGTCTCGCTCGGCACGGCGAGCAACTGGCGGGCGTACTTCAGCAGGCGCTGGGCCTCCTCGTTGTCCGGCTGGAGGTTCGCCGCCCGGTCGAAGTAGTCCACCGCCTCGGCGACGCGGTTGGCGTCGAGGGCCTTCTTGCCCTCTGTCAGCAGCTCGGCGGCTCGTTCGGTGCGCTGGTCGGCCAGCTTGGTGAGGATGGCGGGGGTGGCGGGCCTGGTGGTGGGCTGAGGCTCGGCCGCCGGCTTCGGCTCGGCCGCCGCGACGACCTCGGGGGCGTCGGTCTTGGCCTCGGCGCCCTCGGCCGCCGCCGGCTTGTCCTCGACGGCCTTCGGCTCAGCGGTCGTCGCCGGCATGGCAGCGGCCGCCGTGGCTTTCTCAGCCGCCGTGGCCGCCTGCTTCCGCGCCATGGCCCGTTCGGTGTCGGGCAGGTAGTCGTCGTCGGCGGCCTGCGTGAAGGCCTTCTGGGCCGCCGCGAAGTCGCCCGCCTTCATGGCCTTCTCGCCGGCGCTGACCGCCTCGCGGGCCAGCCGCTGACGCTTGATCGCCGTGTCGACCTTCCGGAGGTACTCGTCCCGTCGTGCCTTTTCGCCGTCAGTCAGCGTGCCGGGATCGACGCTCAGGAGCGTGGCCTTCGCGGCCTCGAACCGGAACGCCATGTATTCCGCGACGCCTTTCGTCAGCCGCGCACGCATCTCGTCGGCATCGGCCGTCTGGCCTGACGCCACCGACGCGCTCGCCGCCAACAGCAGGACCGGCAGGCTCAGCGAAAGCAATCGGTGCAGCTTCACCACTTCAGGACTCCTTCCAGGAAACGGTTTGACAGGATTGAGTCGGCCTGGCGGCCCGGCCAACCGTGCGGGGGCACGGATGGCAGATGGATATGCGGCCGTTCCGGCCGCGGCCGTGCTGTGCCTTGGACATCACGTAGCGTCCGACGTTCAGAGCCTATGGATGGATGAAACCTTACACCGGCGCCGCGAGCATCGTGCGGAGAAGATACGCCCTGGTCCGAAAACTTTGCAAGCCAAAAATCCCCGCCGCCTCGGGCGGGCTCATCGGCCGGCGGGAGGAGCGACCTGCCGGCGCCGGCTGGCCTTCTCCCGAAGCTCCCGGTACAGCTCAGCTTCCTTCGACCGCGGGTCCATGTCGTTGACATTGATGGCCCGCCGCAACTCGCCGTGGCGGTCGACGTAGAGCATTTCCACGGTTTGGCGGGGGATGCCGGTCCGGAAGACCTTCTTGTCGAAGTCGAGCGCGAGCACCACGCCGCCGGTGTGGAAGTCGAACTCCCTCTGGACGAGCGAGCCGGTGGCGTGGTCGATGGCCTGGACGGTGGCCGGGGTGCCGATGCCCGAGCCGCGCGTGACGGTGAACCGGGCCTCAAGAATCTGCCCCAGGCGCTGCATGAACACGGTGACGCGGGCCTGGTTCAGGTCGCGCGCCCCGCCGACGAGGAACACGTGCTTGACCTCCGGCACGCTCACCGGGTCCGACCAGGGGCTGAACTCCGTGAGGATGAAGCGCTTGCGCGCCTCCGCGCGGATCCGCGCCTGGCTCGGGGCGTCGTAGCTCAGCAGCGGGTTCAGCACCACCAACTGGAGGCGGTAGCGGTACTGACGCTCCGGCGACAGCGAGATGTCGTGGAACCACACCTGCACCTTGCCCTCGGTGATCTGCTCGCGAAGCGGCGGGATCGGGGGGACCTCGACGGCCGTGGCCGACAGCGGCGGGGCGGCCGTCGTGCGGGCCGCGGGGGGCGGCGCCGTTGTGCGGGCTGCGGTCGGGGTGCGGGTTGTGCCGGCCGCTCCGGTCCGAGGCGGCACGGTGCGCCCGGTCGCGCCGCGCCGGTAGTAATCCGCAGGATCACCTTCGTAGTACTCCCGCGGGACTTCCTCTTCCCGGTATGTGGGCCCGGGCGTGGCGCCCGGGGTGGGGGTGGGCATGCGGAGCTGGACGTTCGTGCCCTCGACGGTCTGTTGCATCCCGCGCTCCCTGGCGGCCTGGCTGACCGGGTTGTCGGGGAAGTGGATCAGCCAGGAACCCCACTGGAGCGAGTGCCAGTAGATGTCAAGAAAGTCCGGCTGGATGACCGGCTTCATCAGGTCCGGGCTGTCGAGCCTCGACATCGCCTGGCGGACCTCGTTGACATTGGCAAGCTCGTAGGGGGGGACGAGCGGCTCGTTGTTGGGATACCTGGCGCCGACGAGCTGCTCGTTCGTCCGCCGGTCGAACGCCACCATGGCTACGGGCTGCTCGTTGCCCCACTGCCCGTTGGGCAGGCGCTCCTGCCGCCTCGCCACCACCGTCAGGACCACCGCGCGCGGCGGAACCTGCGCCCGCCGCAGTTCCTTCTCGAGGCGCCCGCGCCACTCGCCCAGGTCCCAGGACGAGACGACGTGGGCGACGATGACCTCCACCGGCTCCGCCGCCCGCAGCAGCTCCCGGTTGACCTCGACGGCCGGCTTGCCCGGTGCGGGGGGCTGAATCTCGCTGAGCACCACGCCGAGCTGCGTCTGGTCCTGCTGGTCCGGCT
Source organism: uncultured Planctomycetaceae bacterium (assembly GCA_964564965.1). Classification (GTDB taxonomy): domain Bacteria; phylum Planctomycetota; class Phycisphaerae; order SM23-33; family SM23-33; genus CAZMDT01. The sequence continues at coordinate 8,474 of CAZMDT010000063.1, forward strand.
GGAGCAGGGGCGGGGGCTGGAGCGCCCAGAGGACCTTCTCGGCCCCGAGCGATTGCTGCGGGTCGGCGAGGCTGCCTGGCGCCGGCTCGATCGCCTGTTCATCCAGTGGGTCATCGATGCGGCTGGCGACCGCCTCCGCATAGGTCAGCTTGTCGTAGGTGGCGGGGGGGAGCTCGTCGATCTGCCGCTTCCGGGCGTCCGCGCGGTGGAGCAGCTCCTCGTCGGCCTCCTCGAGCTTCAGCTCGCGCGGGCCGAACGCGATCCGCCGGGGCGAGGAGAACCCCCAGTAGCCCAGCGACACGATCACCGCCAGGATCGCCAGCCCCAGCACGCCCTTCTCGAAATGCTGCTCGATAGGGCTCATCTTCTCTTTCTTGGCCATCGTCGGGCCTCCCGAAAACGCCAGGAACGTCGCGTCAGCCTACGGCTATTCCTCTACGGATGCGGGCTAGGGCCGGAGCCTTCCCACCAGGGACTCCTCGAAGCCGGCCCGCTTGATGTCCTCTTCGCTGAGCACCTCCTTGCGCCGCTCCGATGACAGGGACAGGCCGAACTGATCCCGCAGCGCCGCCGCCGGCATGAGCTTCCGCGCCCACACCGTCGACAGCCGCACCTGCCCGTAGATCGTCACCTGCATCACCGGCTCGGCACCATAGTAGAAGCCGCCCTCCCTGACGTTGGCCTCATGCCGCGAGCCGGCGGCCGGCATCTTGCCCATGTCGGGGCGGGGGTAGTCCTCGGCCCCGGCCCGGCGGGTGGACACGCAGAGCACGTCGTGGAGGCGCCCGGTGAGCAGGTTGTCCACCAGCACGAGGACATGGCGCTGCGGCATCTCCACGGTGAAGTTGTAGTGAACGACGTCGTAGTCCTTGTCGCAGACGTCGCCGGTGAGGGTCTGGCCCGCGACGCCTTCCTCACGAATCGCGCCGGGGGCGCCCTCGCGGTCCACGTACCGCCGGGCGGACGCGTCGCTGCGCGTGTAGTATTGCTCGTCGACGTTGATGGCGAGCAGGCGCTTGACCGCCGAATTGAGGACGTTGCGGCGCTCGGCCGGCAACTCCGACAGCACGTCCTCGTTCGTCTGGTCGATGGCGCGAAGGACGTCGTCCATGACCCACGCGTTGACCTGCATCTTCCAGAGGTCCTCGGGGCTGGCGTTCAGCACGGGGTCGCGGAAGTACCGGTCGAGGGCCTCCACGACGGCGTAGATCCGCCCCGAGGTGGCGCGGGCCTTGATGGCGTCCGGCCAGGCGTACCGCTCCGCGTCGGCCAGGCTCAGCGTGGAGCGCACGTACGCCTCGGACTGCTTCTTCTCCTCGTCGAAATCCCTGCCAAGCTGTGGAGGCTGCTCCTCGCGTCCGGCGGCCACGCCGAGGGTCCTTGAGGCCTCGGGCGGCGCGGACGCCCCCGCCACCGCGCGGTGCTCCAGGTCGATGCTGAAGAACGCGGCCACGTCCTTCTTCATCGCCGCCTCCGTGGTCTCGACCGTGTCCAGTGCCTTCCTGAGCGCCTCCTCCCACTGCTTGAGCAGGTCGGGCAGGAGGGCGGCGTCGGTGTCATCCGGGCGGGCCGAGACCACACGCTTGCGCACGCGGGCGACCTCGTCGATGGCGTTGACGGCCTCGCTGATGGTCGCACGGGTCACCAGGATCTTCTCGAGAATGTCGTCGACGGCCCCGATGCCGCGCTGAGCGGCGTTATAGCGGTTGGCAAGCGCCTGGGTGGCGGGGTCGGCAACGGGGGCGCCGGCGCGCGGTCGGCCGATTCCCCGCTCGTAGGGTCCCATGCCCTCCTGCTCCGGGTAGTAAGGCCCCGACGGCAGCCCCCCCGGGGGCGCCGCGCCCACCCCCGGCGCGGTGCCGCCCTCCTGCTCGCTGAGCTTGTCGAGTTCCTTCTTGAGCTGCTGGGTCAGCTTGTCGAGCTTCGTGCGGGCGTTCCGCATGACCACGTCGATGTATTCCAGCGCCTTGCTCTTCGAGGTCAGCAGGCGCGTCCGCCAGTATTGGATCCGCTGCTGGAGGTACGGGTCGGTTTCCGACGGGGGAATGATGCTGCTCAGCCGATTCAGCCAGCCGTCCGGACCGTCGCCCCATTTCTCCACGTAGCGCGATGTGAATCGCAGCGTCAGCCCCGCGCTCTCGTAGGCGGCTTTGTCGTAGGGGAACGCCTGGTACGTCTTCCCGTCCGCCAGTGCGACCTCGAGGACGGGGTAGTGTTCGGCCTGCTCCTCGAGCAGCGCCAGAACGGCGGCCTCCTCGGCACTGACGCTCTCGTTCCGCCGCTCGCGCGCCGTGACCATCGCGTCGTTCACGGCGGCCATCGCATTCACGTCGCGCAGGGCGTCCGGGCGCGCCTGCGCCAGCGCCGTCACGTCGCCCGACTCCATGACGATCATCGCCAGCAGCACGCCGATCAGCACGAGCGTCGCGCCCGCCACGGCGACCAGCACCAGGTTGTTGCGGATGAACTCCTTCATTTCTTTGCACCTTGGGCGGCCTTGCCGCGCGCGGCAACTTGCGGCCCTTCCTGGGCGGCCGGATCATCGATCGTGATGATCCAGGCCAGCTTGAAGTAACGGTCGTTCGCCATGTCCTCTCGCGGGAAGATCGGGTCGGGGATGGCGGGACCGGCCTCCGTGGCGGTCCGTGCCGGGGCGCCCATGCCGTATTCCGGGGAGCCGTACCGCGGCTCGCCGCGAGCGCCGCCGCTTCGCGTGTTGGTCTGGGGGTTCCATTCGACGAGGGCGAAGTCCTCGGGGATGTCCATGAGCGGCATGGGCCGGGCCAACGCCTGCATCTCCGTGATCGTGTTCCGGAACTTCGTGTCGGCCACCACGTTCTCCACCGGCGTCCGGACAATCAGCTCGACCTTGAAGCAGGGCTTGTCGGGTGGCTTCTCGGGCTCCTTCTCGCCGGGCCGGCCCGGGCGCACGGGGGTGCTGCGAGTGATGTCGGTGGCTCTGACGCCGCGCTTCATGGCGAGCAGGTCGGCCTGGGCCTGCTGGACGGTGGTGTACTGGGGGTCCATGCGCTCGATGAAGACGACCTCGCGCTGCTGTCGCGGCTTCGTGCGGAAGGCGTGGATCTGTCGGAGCATGGCGGCCAGCTCGGCCTCGTCGTCGACCTTGAGCATCGTCATCAGCTCCTGGCGCTGCTCCGCCGACAGGGCGGCGATCCGCTCGGGGAACTTGTCGGCCTCCTCGCCGAGGGCGTCGCGGATCGCCTTGTCCACGCCGAGGAAGCGCGTGTACTCGACGACGCGCGGCTGGTCGCGGAAAACGGCGTTCAGCGACGTGGCTACCACGCGCCACGCCTCCGGCCAGTACGTGCGGAACCGGAAACGCGACTTCTCGGCGGCCATCCGCTTGAGGGGCGCGTCGGCCTCGCCCTCGATCCGCCGCAGCTTCGCCTGCAGGGCGCTCTGCTTCTGGACCAGGGCCTTCACGCTGTCGAGCTTCGCCTGGTCCTGGAGGACGCTGCGGTCGCTGTAGGCGCGGTACAGGGGCAGCACCAGCGCCACGACGACGGCCGCGGCGGCGCCGATGAACCACGGCTGCTTCTGCGCCCAGAGGCGCTGCTGGGCGACCTCGCCGGGCAGCAGGTTCGTGTCCACCTCCGTCAGCTCCAGCCCCTGCAGCGCGAGCCCATAGGCGACGGCGAACGACAGGACGTTCTCGGTGAACGTCGGGGCGTTGACGGCGGGGGAGGGGCGGAGGCGGTTGTAGCTGTCGATCCGGGCCACGGGGATGTTCAGGTTCTGCTCCAGGAACTTCTGGAGCCCCGGCAGGCGGAAGCCGTTGCCCAGCCCCACCAGGCGCCGGAACCGCGACTCCCGGTGCAGCGAGGTGTAGTAGCCCACCGACCGCTGAATCTCCTGGACGAGATC
>CAZMDT010000064.1:0-3228 GCA_964564965.1 uncultured Planctomycetaceae bacterium
CGGCTACGTGGGCTACGAGGAAGGCGGGCGCCTCACCGAGGCCGTCCGCCGAAAACCATACCGCGTCATCCTCTTCGACGAGATCGAGAAGGCCCACCGCGACGTGTTCAACGTGCTGCTCCAGGTGCTCGACGACGGGCGACTGACCGACGGCCACGGGCGGACCGTCGATTTCAAGAACACGCTCATCGTCATGACGAGCAACATCGCCTCCGACGCCATCCAGGCGCTGGCGGAGCGGCAGGCGGAAGAGTGGGAGATCAAGGCGCAGCTCACCGAGGCGCTGAAGCAGCACTTCCGCCCCGAGTTCCTGAACCGGATCGACGAGACGGTAATTTTCCACTCGCTGACGAAGGAGGACCTCGCGGCAATCGTCGACATCCAGGTGCGCTACCTGGACGAGCGGCTCGCGGGGCGGGACATCAGCGTGGAGGTGACCGACGAGGCCCGGGCGCTCATCGCCGAGCTCGGCTACGACCCGACCTTCGGCGCCCGCCCGCTGAAGCGGCTGATCCAGCAGAAGATCGACAACGCGCTGGCGGGGAAGATCCTCGCCGGGGAGGTGCGCGAGGGCGACCACGTCGTGATCGGCGCCACGGGCAAGACGTTCACGTTCGCGGTGCAGCGTGCGGCCCCCGCGGAAGGCGGGGGGCCGGCCGAGCCGGAGGTGGCCGACGTCATCGAAGGCGAGGTCGTCGAGGAGTAGCGCCCGGCACGGGACCTCGAATTCCGGCAGCGCCGGACGCCGGAGGAACGGCTATCCGCGCTCGTGGCGATCCACGAGGACATCCGGAAGCTGAGGCGGCGCCGCTAGCGGAGGTCCCGGGCTCGCACGGGCTGTTTCGGCGATCCCACCTTCACACCCGCGAGGACCGTCCGAAGATAGCGGGCCAGTTCCTTCGCGTCCGGTTGCTGCGTCTCGTCCAGCACCAGCACCTGGAGCCAGCGCTTGGGGTCGTCCCTTGCCGGGGCAGCCGCCTGGATGAACAGCGTCGACACCCAGCCGCGCAGCCGGTGGGGGAAGGTGATGGAGCCGATCCTCAGTTGCCAGGCCCGCCCGCCGGCCTCCAACGTCCCCCTGTGGTAAACCTGGTAGAGCAGCCCGCGCTCGATCGTCCGCCGCTCATCGGCCGCAAGGACCTCGGCCATCGGCTCCGCGCCGGCGTACGCCTCGATCCGGATCGTGATCGGCCACTTCCCGTGCTCCATCCGGCAGCTGACGGCCGGGCTGCCCCGGGCCGGCCGCGTCGTCGGCGACGGGCGCGCCTCGAAGCCCGCCGGCCGCGGCGCCCGGAGGTTCACGCTCTCGCCCGCGACGGTTTCGGCGGGCCCGGCCTGCGGGGCGGCCTTGGCGATCTCCGCCGGCAGGGCGGTCACGTACTTGGCGAACATCTCAGCCACGGCCGCCTTCTGCGCGTCCGGCAGCGGCTTCGGATGCCGCCCCGCGAGCACCGCGTCCAGCCAGTCGGGCAGCGCTTCGGGCGGCGGCTGGTAGTGCTGCGCCTTCCCCAGCACCGGAACGATGCTGATGCTCGCCCCGAGCGGCTGGAGCTTCGCCCGCACCTGGCGCCAGTACATCAGGGCCGCCCCCTGCGTGAGGTGATTGACCACGAAGTACGGGCACGTCTTGAGAACCTTGGCGTCGGGGTAGAACCACACGTCGGCGTCGTCGCGCCGGACGACCGGGTTCGTGCCGACGACGATGACGGCCCGCCATTGCTGCGGGTGCCGGTCGGCGAGGTACAGGGCCGTCTGCCCGCCGCCCGAGAAGCCCAGCAGAATCGTCCGCTTCGGGTCGACGGCGTACCGCGACTGCACATCGGCCAGGACGGCGAGCAGGTGCGGCTCGTCGCTGGCGTGCCAGAGGCGCCCGCGCAGGCTCCTCGGCATGACGAGCACGCAGCCGCGCTTCCACAGCACCGGCCACCAGTCGCGCTTCACCTCGCCGAAGCTCGGCACGTCCGTGCCGTGGAGGTAGAGCACCACCGGCGCCTGGGCAAGCGCGCCGGCTTCCGCCGGCAGGAGCACCTCGTACGCGCGCTGATCGGGCAGGACGTGCTCGATGGGCGCGGGCGCGGTGGTCGCCGGGGGTGCCGCGGGCGCGCGCCGCCCCGCGCACAGCACCACGGCTGCCACGGACGCGACCAGGCTGGCGATGGGTCGGATCAACGGGGTCTCCGTCAACGGTTCGACGTTACCGCGTTCGCAGGGCGAGGGCAAGCCGGCAGCCCGGGCGGGAAGGGCTCGAGCCCGGGGCGACCTCGGCGCCGTTACCGGGACGATCCTGAACTCGCAGGCCGACCTCGTCCGCCTCCGGTGGCTGGAGGGGTTGGCGGCCCGCGGGGCCCTTCCGGCTCGGCGCCGAAGTGGTACTCCGCGATGGGGATGGGGTCGAGCTTCGCCGGCAAGGCGGCCGCCTCAAGCAGGCGCGCCAGGTGGCGCGCTTCCTCGGCGGTGGACTGCCCGGTGAGGATGCCCTGGGCCCCGAGGCCGTGCATGATGACGGGCGTGGAACAGACGACGTCATCGACGATCAGCGCCAGGACATGCCCGTGCGAGCCGTCCCTGGGCCTGTGGGCCTCGCCGAGGGCCGACAGACGCTCCGCCCCGGCGGCATCGAGGGTGAAGACGACCGCGGGCCGCCCGGAGTCGTCCGTGGTGGCATGTGCGCTCGTGACCGACCATTCGCGGGAGCGCCGCCCGTGGAGCATCACCGCTCCCGGCGTATTGCACACCAGGATGAAGTACATGCCCTCGTGCGCCACCACAGGCAGCCGGGCCTGGTCCTCCGGCGTCGGCGGGCGGCTGAGCGCCAACCACACGTACCTGCCGTTCTCTCGCCAGACGCCGTCGGGGCCGAGCTCCTCCAACAGCCGCTCGTAGGCCGCCAGCTCCTCCGCCGGCACGTAGAAGCCCCGGTCGTACGTCGACCGGTAGGGCACCACGCGGAACTCCAGTCGCCCGGTGCGGGCGAGCTCCTCGATGAGGTCGGCGGCGCGGAGTTCCTGCCCGGCGGGGACGCGGACCTCGAAGCGGTCGGCGGCCAGGGGGCGCCACTGGATCGCTTCCCCCCCCGGCCTGCTGCCGGCCCGTTGTTTCAGTGCGCCGATCATCCGCTCGGCCAGGTCGTCCGGCGCCGGCGCGGCGTGGCGGCAGGCCTCGATGTCGGCGTCGGTCTCGCGGATGGCGCGCCGCAGGTCCTCGGCGGCGTCGTCCTGTCCGGCGGCC
>CAZMDT010000064.1:3238-9136 GCA_964564965.1 uncultured Planctomycetaceae bacterium
ATCCTGTCGCGTCGCCAGGAGGTCGTCGGCCTCCGACCGCGGGGTGCGGATCCGGTAGACGAGGACGTAGCCGCTCCCCACCGGGGCCGGCCTGGTGGCGGGGGCGCGGCGGCTTGCCGCTCCGCGGGTGTAAGGTGGCCGGGGCGACGAGGTGCGCTGGTCGTCGCGGCAACCGCCGGCGAAGCTGGCCAATGCGAGCATCGCCGCCGCGGCCCACCGTGTTGGTCCGGTGCTGCCCGAACGCCGCATACGTGTGGCTCCCTCAAGCCGCCGGCCCGGCCCGGCGGGCTATGCCTTCAGCTCGGCGAGGATTGCGTCGACGTCAACGTATTCGCCGATGATGCGCGACGCCCGCTCCAGCCGCTCATGATCCTCGGGCGTGACCTTGAACACCGTCTCGCGAAGGCTGCTCGCGACGGCGTAGGTGTCCTCCTCCACGAGGATCACGGGCACGCCGGCCTCGTCGATGAGCCGCCGGAGCGACTCGTCGGGTTCGAGCCCGCCGGTGAGGATCAGCCCCGCCACGGCATGGCTGCCGGGGTCGCGCCGGGCCTCCGTCCGGAGCGTCGCGTGGATGTTGTCGGTGCGGTCGCCCGGCGTGATCACCAGCGTGCCACGCTCGATGTAGCGGACCATGTGCGAGGTCCGCATGGCGGCGACGATGGTCTTGTTCACCCGGCAGCCGAGGTGCGCCTCGCCCGCGATGAGCCGCCCCCCGACCACGCCGTGCACCTGCTCCACCGTCGGCGAGGACAGCACCGGCTCGTAGGGGATCGCGCCGAGCGACCGGATGCCGAGGTTCATCAGCCCCTGCGTCGTTGCCCGCTTCACGCGTTCGTACTTCTCCGGCCAGACCTTGTTCAGGACGACACCGATGACGTCGGCGCCCTTGGCCGTCAGGAAGGTCCAGCAGAGGGAGATTTCGTCGATGGCCCGCCCGATCCCGCCGCCGGAGACCAGGAGCACGCGTGCCCCGAGCCCCCGGGCCACGTCCGCCGACGACAGCCCGAGGCACGACCCCATCGCCACGTGCCCCATGCTCTCGAGGATGACCGCGTCGTACGTCGCCGCCAGCCGCCGGCAGAGCTCCTGGACCCGCCCCAGCAGCGCCTGCGTGTCGAGCTGGTACACCTCGCGCTCGACTCGCCCGGCCGGCAGCGGCACGGGGGTGTCCAGGTCCTGGTCGAACTCCCGCCCGAGGAACGACGCCACCAGCATCGCGTCGTCGTGGAGGATGTGCCCCGCCGACCCGCGGATGCGCTGCCCCAGCGGCTTGGAGTAGCCCACGGTCAACCCGCGGTCGCGGAACGCGCTCAGCAGCCCGATCGACGTGGTCGTCTTGCCGATGTCGCGCTGTGTGCCGACGATGAAGAGCGGTCGCACGCTGGGGTCCTTGCCTGGTGATCCGCGCCGCGGCGGTGCGCGGCGGCGCGGCCGGATTATACGCCTCGGCGGACCCGCGGGAAAGCCGCGCCCTGCCCGGCAACCGCCCGGGCGGCCAGATGGAGCTTGACGCTGCCCGGCGCTTCGCTTACCAGTGGTGGCTCCGTCGCCGGGCCGTGTCCGGCCGGATCGCGGTTCTTTCGGAGAGGCAGGCGTGATGCTTTCGGACATTGAGATATCCCAGGCGGCCACGCCGAAGCTCATCGCCGAGGTCGCTGCGGAGGCCGGCATTCTGCCGGAGGAGCTGGAGCCCTACGGCGACTACAAGGCGAAGGTCAGACTGAGCATCCTGGAACGTCTGGCTGGCCGGCCGATCGGCAAGTACGTCGACGTGACGGCGATCACGCCGACGCCGCTGGGGGAGGGCAAGACGACGACCTCGGTGGGGCTGGCGGAGGGCCTCGGGCGGATCGGCAGGAGCGTGTTCCTCTGCGTGCGCCAGCCGTCGATGGGCCCGACGTTCGGCATCAAGGGCGGGGCCGCCGGCGGCGGGTACAGCCAGGTCATCCCCATGGAGGAGGTCAACCTTCACCTCACCGGCGACGTCCACGCCATCGGCGTGGCGCACAACCTGCTGGCGGCGGCGATCGACGCGCGAATCAAGCACGAGCAGCACGCCACGGACGAGCGCTGGGCGACGGTGGGCCTGCCCCGGTTGAACATCGACCCCGAAACGGTCCACTGGCGACGCGTCGTCGACGTCAATGACGCGGCGCTGCGGAACATCGAGATCGGCAAGGGCCCGAGCTGGCTCGACGGCCCGAACCGCGAGACCGGCTTCGACATCACAGTGGCCAGCGAGATCATGGCGATTCTTGCCCTGGCCAGCGGCCGGAAGGACATGCGCGAGCGCCTCGGGCGCATCGTCATCGGCATGGACCGCGACGGCAAGTCGGTGACGGCCGAGAACATCGGCTGCGCCGGCGCCATGATGGTCCTTTTGAAAGACGCCCTCAAGCCGAACCTCATGCAGACGCTGGAGGGCCAGCCGGCGTTCGTGCACACCGGGCCGTTCGCCAACATCGCCCACGGCAACAGCTCGATCATCGCCGACGAGGTCGCGCTGAGGCTGGCGGACTACGTGGTGACGGAGTCGGGGTTCGGGGCGGACATCGGCTTCGAGAAGTTCTGCGACATCAAGTGCCGCGTGTCCGGCCGAAAGCCCGACTGCGCCGTCGTCGTGGCGACCATCCGCGCGCTGAAGATGCACGGCGGCGGGCCGAAGGTCATCGCCGGCAGGCCGCTGCCGCGGGAGTACATCGAGCCGGACATGCCCCTGCTGAAGCGCGGGCTCGTCAACCTCCAGCGGAACATCGAGATCGCCGCCACCTTCGGCGTGCCCGTGGTGGTGGCGATCAACCGGTTCCCGCACGACACGGACGCGGAGGTGAAGCTGGCCCGCGCCGCCGCCGACGACGCCGGGGCCGTGGCCACCGTGCCGTGCACCCACTGGTCCGACGGGGGCAAGGGCGCCGAGGCGCTCGCCGAGGCCGTCGTCGCGGCGTGCGACCGGCCGTCGGGCTTCCAGCTTCTCTATCCCGACGACATGCCGCTGAAGCAGAAGATCGAGACCGTGTGCCGTCGGATCTACGAGGCCGGGGCGGTGACGTATTCGGAGCTGGCGGAGCGGCAGATCCGGCGTTACGAGGCCAACGGGCTGGACAAGCTGCCCGTGTGCATGGCCAAGACGCACCTGTCGCTGTCGCACGACAGCGACTTCAAGGGCGTGCCCATCGGCTTTACCGTGCCGGTCCGCGAGGTGCGGGCGTCCATCGGGGCGGGGTTCCTGTACCCGCTGCTGGGGGAGATGCGCACGATGCCCGGTCTGCCCAGCCGCCCGGCGTTCATGGAAATCGACCTGGACGAAGACGGCAAGGTCGTCGGCATGTTCTAGCACGAGCCCGCGGCCGTGCCGGCCGAAGGCGTTCCTCTGTGCCCCCGGACAAGGCTACCGCCCGGCCGGGCGGCCCGCCTCCGCGCCTCTTCCTCACACGCGCCGGGCGGCGCACAGGGCGATGGCCAGCGCGTCGGCAACGTCCGGCGGCTCCGGCAGCTCCGCCAGGCCACACACCGATTGCACCGCACACTGCACCTGGCGCTTTGACGCGTGCCCGTTGCCGGTGAGGGCCTTCTTGACCTCGGTGGCCGCCAGGTTCCGAACGGCGACGCTCGCCTCCTCGGCCGCCAGCAGCACCACGCCCCGCGCGTGCGCCATCAGGATCGCCGTCCGCGGATGCTTGTAGTGGGCGTAGAGCTTCTCGACGGCCACGAGCTCGGGCTTGAGCTCCCCGATGAGCGCGGCGAGGTCGTCGTGGATCTGGGCGATGCGCCGTGCCATGGCGGCCCCGGCGTCGGTGCGGATGGTGCCGGCCTCGACGATCTGCGGCTCGCCGGTGCCGACCTCGACGGCGGCGTAGCCGGTGATGTTCAACCCCGGGTCGATCCCGAGGATGCGGAAGCCGCTGGCCTTGCCCATGGCGTCAGGATATCGGCGAGCGGCCCCGGCGTCACCAACAAGCCGCCCGCCGTGAGCTGACAGGCGGCCGGGCCTAGGCGCGACGCCAGGTGGTGCCCTCGGGTGAGTCCATGATCTCCACGCCGGCGGCGGCGAGCTTGTCGCGGATGGCGTCGGCGCGGGCGAAGTCCTTCGCCTTCCGCGCCTCGGCGCGCTCGGCGATCAGCCGCTCGACCTCGGCCTCCTCCAGACCGAGCGCCTCTTCCTCCATCGCCGCGAAGCCCAGGCCGAGCACCTCGTCCATCTTCAACAGCGTGGCGTATCGCTCGCCCGCCGGCGCCTCGTCGGCCTTGATGACGCTCCACGCCGCTGCCAGGGCACGCGGCATGTTGAGGTCGTCGCCGACGGCCTCGAGGAACGGCGCCATGCCGGTCCCGGACGGCTTGGCGTCGCCCCGGTGCTCGCGGCGGAGGCCGAGCACGGCCCGCTTGAGGCCCCTGAAGGCGCTGGCGGCGGCGTCGAGCGCCTCCCAGGTGAAGGCAAGCTGCTGCCGGTAGTGCCCCTGGAGCAGGAAGTACCGGTATGCCAGCGGGTCGTACCCCTTGTCGGTGAGCACCTCGAGCGTGAGGAACTCGCCGGCGGACTTGGCCATTTTCTCGGCCTCGCCGCCGTCCGTCGTCGTCACCAGCCACGCCCCGTGCAGCCACCAGTTGCACCACTTGTGCCCCAGGGCCGATTCGGCCTGGGCGATCTCGTTGGTGTGGTGCACGCTGACGTGGTCCACGCCGCCGCAGTGGATGTCGAGCCGGTCGCCGAGGTGCCTGATGGCCATGGCGGAGCACTCGATGTGCCAGCCGGGAAAGCCCACGCCCCACGGCGAGTCCCACTCCATCTGGCGCTTCCGGTCCCTGGGCGAGAACTTCCACAGGGCGAAGTCGGTGGGGTGGCGCTTGCCGGCGACCATCTCGACGCGCTTGCCCGCCTGGAGGCCCGAAACGTCCAGCCGCGCCAGCTTGCCGTAGTCGGGCCGCTTCGAGGTGTCGAAGTACACGCCGTCGCCCTCGATGACGTAGGTGTAGCCCTTTTCCTCGAGCATGCGGACGAGGCCGACCTGCGCGTCGATCTCCTCGGTGGCCTTGCACCAGACGTCGGGGGGGACGATGTTGAGCCGCTCCAGGTCGCGCTCGAAGGCGGCCTGGTAGAACTCGGCGATCTCCCAGGCGGTCTTGCCCTCGCGGCGGGCGCCCTGCTCCATTTTGTCCTCGCCGGCATCGGCGTCGTCGGTGAGGTGCCCCACGTCGGTGATGTTCATGACGTGGCGGACGTCGTAGCCGCCGACGTGGATCAGCGCGCGTTTCAGCACGTCCTCGAACACGTACGTTCGCAGGTTGCCGATATGGGCGTAGTTGTAGACCGTCAGGCCGCACGTGTAGAGGCGAACCTTGCCGGGCTCGAGGGGCTCGAACACATCCTTGCTGCGCGTCAGCGTGTTGTAGAGCCGAAGCTTCATCGTTGCCACGTGCCCTCCAGGAACCGGCGGCCGACGCGTCGCGAAAGCTCCCGCACGACCTCGGGCCGATCGCCGGCAACGTTGTGCTGCTCCCCGGGGTCCTCCTGAAGGTCGTACAGCTCGGCCACGTCATTGTAGTTCTGAATGAGCTTGTACCGCTCCGTGCGAACGCACCGCCAGTTCCGGATGGCGCTGACGGCCTCTTCGCGATGGCAGGCCGTCTCGCCCCGCAGCACCGGCCCGAGCGGCCGCGCGTCGATGTTCTCCTGGGGCGGCAGGCCGGCCAGCTCGCAGATCGTCGGGTTCACATCGATCAGTTCGACGATGGCGTCTGACGTTCGGCCGCCCTCGATGCCCGGCCCGGCGAGCAGCAGCGGCACGTGCAGCGACGGCTCGTAGGGCGTGCTCTTGGTGTAGAGGCCGAGGTCGCCGAGCATCTCGCCGTGGTCGGAGCAGAAGACGACGTACGTGCTGTCCGCCCAGCCGCGGT
>CAZMDT010000064.1:9146-12340 GCA_964564965.1 uncultured Planctomycetaceae bacterium
TCTGCTCGTCGATGCACGCGATTACCGCGGCGTACTGCCGGCGGGTGACGGCGACCTCGTCGGCCTCCAGGCCGCGGTTGCGCTTGACGACGTACCTCGGCTTGCCCTCTGCCGAGAACGGCACGGCGGGCGGCACATCGGCGCGGCGGTAGCGCTCGCCGTACTCCGCGGGCGGGTCGAACGGGTCGTGCGGCCCGACGAAGCTGACGAACAGGTGCCAGGGGAACGTGTCGTCGGCGGCGTCGATCCACTCGACGGCCCGCCGGCCGATGTAGCACTCCTCGTACGCCTCCGTCGGCAGCACCGAGTCGTGCGAGACGCCCTTGATCCAGCCGCCCTCGCGCGCCCGCCGCGCGTAATCGGCGTGGAAGCGGTCGTAGAGCCCCCGCGACTGGAGCCACAGGCCGTACGGCCCGCGCGGCTGCGGGCTCTGCCCGCCGTGCATCTTGCCCTCGCACTCCACCGGCCGGGTGAAGCCGTACGTGAACATCACCGGGCGGGCGCCGTCGCGTCCGTTCCACCCGTCCGGCTTCGCCAGGTCCACCTTGCCGACGCAGCCGACGTGATACCCCGCGTCGCGAAGCCGCTGGTAGTACGTCCGCGTCGAGGCGGGCAGGAAGCTGTCATTGCCCAGTGAGCCGAGGCGGCCCGGCTGGAGCCCCGCCGCCAGGCCGATCCGCGCCGGGGAGCAGACCGGGCAGTTGGTGAAGCAGTTCGTGAACCGCACGCCTCCAGCCGCGATGCGGTCCAGGTTCGGCGTGTTCAGGAATCCCGCGCCGGCCGACCCGAGGTAGTCGAACCGGTGCTGGTCAGCCATGATGAAAAGCACGTTCGGACGGTCGCTGCGGCAGCCCACGAGTCACTCCTTTGCGGCCAGCAGGACGGCGGCCAAGGCGGCCATGCACTCCTCCCGGCCGACGGGGCCGAGGCCCTCGTTGGTCTTGGCCTTCACGCCGACGGCCGAGGGCGCCACGCCCAGCAACTCCGCGATCCGTGCCTGCATCGCCGGTTTGTGGGCTTTGAGCCTTGGCCTCTCGGCGAGGACGGTCACGTCGCAGTTGGCCACGCGCCAGCCGTGGGCGGCGGCGCTCTCGACGGCGTGTTGCACGAAGATCGCGCTGTCGGCATCGGCCCACGCCGGGTCCTTGTCGTCGAAGTGCTCGCCGATGTCGCCCTCGCCGACGGCCCCGAGGATGGCGTCGGTGAGGGCGTGCAGCACCACGTCGCAGTCGCTGTGGCCGATGAGGCCGCGGTCGTGCTCCACGCGCACGCCCCCGAGGACCAGCGGCTTGCCCTCGCCGAGGGGGTGCGAATCGTAGCCGAATCCGATGCGGAACATGCCGAGAGCGTACCGGACCGGCCGGCCGGCGACAAGGGAGCGCCGCCGCGGAGCCCGGCGGGTGATTTCGCGATGGACAGGCGCGGGCCGGGGACGGATAATGCCGCTTTGCTCTGAACGGCCCGCACAGGGGCGGCAGGGCCATTGTTTTTTGGGCGCTGGACGGGGAGGACCGGACATGCAGAAGGACTTTGTCACCGTCGGCGGCTTCACGTCGAAGCAACTGCGGTTCCTGATCGGGCGGGCGATCGCCGAGAAGAAGCTCTTCCTCCACGGCACGTTGCCGCCCACCCTCGAACGCAAGACGCTCGCGATGATCTTCGAGAAGCCGTCGCTTCGGACGCGCGTCAGCTTCGAGGCGGCCATGACACACCTCGGCGGGCACGCCATCTGCCTGTCGCAGGGCGATATCGGGCTGGGTAAGCGCGAGGCCGTCCAGGACATTGCCCGCGTGCTCGGGCGGATGTGCAACGGCATCGTGGCGCGCACCTTCAGCCACGCCACCGTCAAGCGGCTCGCCCGGCACGCGCCCGTGGCGGTGATCAACGCGCTGAGCGACTGGTCGCACCCGTGCCAGGCGATGGCCGACCTGATGACCGCGACGGAGCGGCTGGGCGACCTGGCGGGGCGGAAGCTCGCCTTTATCGGCGACGGCAACAACGTCGCCCGGAGCCTCGCCGCGGGGTGCGGCAAGCTGGGGATGCGCTTCGCCCTGGCATGCCCGCCGGGCTACGAGCTGGACGAGGCGTCCCTGGCGGCAGCGGGGGCCGGGGCCGCCGTGACGCACGACGCGGCAGCGGCCGTCGACGGCGCCGACGTGGTCTACACCGACACCTGGGTGTCCATGGGCCAGGAGCACGAGCGACAGCAGCGCCTGCGCGACTTCGCCGGCTTCCAGATAAACGCCGGACTGCTGGCGGCCGCGCCCCACGCCATCGTGATGCACTGCCTGCCCGCGTACCGCGGATGCGAGATCACCGAGGAGGCGTTCGAGGCCCACGCCGGGACGATCTTCGAGGAGGCGGAGAACCGCCTCCACTTCCAGCGCTCGCTGCTGAACGTGCTGATCGGGGAGGGGGGCATCGCCTGAGGGCGCGGGGGCCCGGCCGTGCTGCCTTGCCGTCCGGCGGCGGGAAGCGTTAGACTGAGCACATGCCCACCTACCGCCGACACGACGGGCGGCTCGCCGGCGAGCTGCGGGCGGTGAAGATCACTCCGGGATTCGTCCGCTCCGCCGACGGCTCCTGCCTGATGGAGATCGGGCGGACGCGCGTGATCTGCACGGCGAGCTTCCAGGCGGGCGTGCCGCCCTGGCGCGAGGGCAGCGGCCTGGGGTGGGTGACGGCGGAGTATGGCATGCTGCCCGCCTCGACGCCGCGCCGCAAGCGCCGGGCAACCTACAGGCCTGACAGCCGCGGCGTGGAAATCCAGCGCCTCATCGGCCGCGCCCTTCGCGGCGTCGTGCGGTTCAGCCGGCTGGGCGAGAACAGCGTCTACCTGGACTGCGACGTGCTGCAGGCCGACGGCGGCACGCGGACGGCCGCCATCACCGGCGCGTACGTGGCGCTCGCGCGGGCGCTGGCCCGCTGCGCCGCTGACGGGCGCTGCCAGGCCGCCGTGCTCAAGGGCGCGGTGGCGGCCGTATCGGTGGGCATGATCGACGGGCGGGCGGTGCTCGACCTCGACTACGAGGAGGACCGGAACGCCGACGTGGACATGAACGTGGCCATGACCGGCGGGGGGAAGTTCGTGGAGCTCCAGGGCACCAGCGAAGGGCGAGCGTTCGACGCCTCAGGCCTGGAGGCGATGCTGCGCCTGGCGCGGCGCGGCGTCCGGAGGCTCCTGGGCGCGCAGA
>CAZMDT010000065.1:0-12301 GCA_964564965.1 uncultured Planctomycetaceae bacterium
AATTGATGGCTGAGCCGGTGGAGAAAGCTGCCGCGATGGTGACGGCGATAAGGCCGACAGTGCCAAACGCCTGCCGCCCCGCGATGGCCAGCGCGACCTCCTTGTGCTGCACGACCTGGTCTGCTCCGACCAGCATCACCGTACCGAGTGCGACGATGACGTAGACGACAATCACAACGGCAATCGCCGACAACACCGCGCGGGGCAGTGTCTTGCGCGGGTTGTTGATGTCGTCGTAGTCGTAGGTCAGCAGTTGGAACCCCTCGTAGGCCATGAACACGGAAGCCGCACCGAAGAACGCTGTCCCGATTCCGGCGTCCGGCACGCCTTGCGAGAGCATCGGGGGATTCCACCATGCAAGTCCCCACCCGGCCAAGCCCACGAGCACGGCCAGCTTGAACCACACCAGAACTATCTCCACGCTGCCGGCCTCCCCGACTCCCCGCAGGTTCAGGCCGACAAACAGAGCCATGATGGCAACCCCAGCCGTGCGGGGAAACCAGGGCCCCAGACCTACGACGTGCCCCAGGTACTGCCCGAAGGTAAAGGCATACACGGCGTTTGTGAGTACGTACCCCACGATGAGCACCCACGAGAGACTGCCTGCGAACCCCTCCGCGTTGATTCTGCGGAGAAAAGTGAACGCCCCGCCTCCTTCGCCATAGGCGGCGGCCAGCTTCACATAGCTATACCCCGCGGCCAGCGCGATGAGACCCGCAGCGACGAAGCTGAGCCACGCCCATTGGCCAGCGATTCCGACCACCACGCCCAGTGTCGAAAAAATACCCCCGCCGACCATGCCGCCAACGGCCATCGACCACGTGCCGTTAAACCCGAGTTTGGATGGGGATGGGTTCATTCGACCGATCTTTCATGAGGATCATCGTGCAGGCAATACTAAACCAGCCTTGCTCTGTAAAGGACCTCTGAACCGGTGCCAAAGGATCAGGGTGTTGTGGACGAGGGCCTTGAGCATCAGGCCCCGGCACTGCGACCAGTAGGAACGGGCGTTGACGGCCGACCCGAGCCGCTGGTCGATCATGCTGAAGACGGTCTCGACCTGACACCGCTGCCCGTAGCCGGTCAGGTGCAGCCGGGAGTGCATCACCCCCACGATAGCAGCCCGCGGGGGCTTGTCGGTCGCCCGACCGAGGGGGAAACGAATTCCGCCGGAATCTTTTAACATCTGCTTGACTTCAAGCGTTGTATATGTTAGGCAGACAACATCAGGCATGGCAACCCGCCAAAGGCCGGCGGCCCGCCCCTGCTGGGCCGGAGATCCGCCAGCGGCGGACTGACGGCCGACTGCTGAGAGTCGGCAGCTTTGGGCTCCTTGACAAGTGAACAGCGACGATGCGAGGCCCGGCCTCGTCCCAGCGTGCTTCCGCCTGCCGGGGCATTTGCCAGCGTATTGTGGCTTGACAAAAGCAAGAACGCGCGTTCCGGGCGCGGCGGAATCGATAAGCGGTTGCTTGGCCATGGCTTGCGTTAGAATGGACGCGCAAGAATGCGCAAGAATGCGCAAGAACAGGGAAGAACGCGCAAGAATGCGCAAGAACGCGCAAGAACGCGCAAGGATGCGCAAGAACGCGCAAGAAGATGAGAGGCCCGGCGGCAGAGGCCTGAGGACCGAGGAACGGAAGGCCGCGAGATCGCCCTTCGCGTTCTCGCCATTGCCTTGATGATTCTCTCGCGTCTGCTACGATGCGTCCAGCCGGGCAGCGTGCGCCGGATTCGGATTCAGTGCGAGCACCGCGGATTCGCGGCCTACAAGAGGAAGCAGACGATGGACATATACGAAGCAAGGGTGCCGATTTTGCGCCTGTCCGGCATCCTCTTCATCTTCCTCGCGGTCTTCGTGAGGCCCGCCTGGCACACAGAGTCAACAGCCGCATTCGCCGTCGAGCTTGCCGGCTACGTGTTCCTCATCGCGGGACTCATGATCCGCATGTGGTCGGCTCTTTACCTCGGCGGCCGGAAGTCCCAGCAGCTCGTCACCGAAGGCCCTTACTCCATCTGCCGGAATCCGCTTTACCTTGGCACGCTCCTGTTGATCATTGGGGCCGGGCTGTGCTTTGAGAACGTGCTGATGCTTGCGGCAATGGTGATCGTGTTCGTGCCGGTGCACCTGATTGCCGTACGGTGGGAGGAAAGGCGTCTTGAAGCTCGGTTCCCGGTGGAGTATGCCCTGTACAAGAAGACGGTACCGCGGTTCCTTCCCGTGTTCCGGAACTACAAGCCCAAAGAGGAACTGATGGTCCCGTTTCGGTCGGTCCGCCGCGTCATGGTGGACACTGTTGGGGTTCTGCTGCTCCCCGAGATCGAGGACCTGCTGGAGGTGCTGCACGCACGTGGCGTCATTCCGGTGCTGTGGCATTTCCCCTAGGTTCCCTTGAGCCCGGGCCCGGGTCCTGATGCGCCAGGCAGCGGCGCATCGGCGAGACCGCTTGCTCGCCTCCGGGCCGTAGTCGGGGGCAAAAGGAGGGCAGGCCTGTGGCCTCCGGACGACCACGGCGAGGCGGTTGTTTTCCCCCCGCCCGGCCGGTAGGCTCTTGGCATCGGCCCGGCGATTGTCGCCCCGGCCGCATGGGAGCTATCGCAATGTCCGACAACGCCGGGCCGGAGCCCACTCGCGACGACGAGGACGCCCGGATCGCCGACAGCACGATCCTGGTCGTCGATGACAACGAGCAGAACCTGGAGCTTCTGGTGGCCTACCTGGACACGCTGGGCTGCCGGGTGGTGACGGCGGCGGACGGCGTGGCGGCGCTGGAGAAGGTCCGCGACAAGGCGCCGGACCTGATCCTGCTGGACATCATGATGCCTCGGATGAGCGGCTTCGAGGTGTGCCGCAAGCTGAAGACGGACCCGGAGACGCGGGACATTCCGATCATCATGGTGACGGCGCTGAACGAGCTGGCGGACATCGAGCGCGGGGTGGAATCGGGCACGGACGATTTCATCTCGAAGCCGGTGAGCCGGCTGGAGCTGGTGACGCGGGTGAAGAGCCTGCTCCGCGTGGGCCACCTGAAGAACGACCTGGAGCGTACGCTGGCATACCTCAACGACGTGGAGTCGGCCAAGGGCGGGGAATGATGCCGCCGGGCGCCGCCCCACCGGAGCGCACAGGACTGGCCATGAGGAAGCTCACGGTTTTCGCGCTGGCGGGGGTGACGTGGCTGGCGGGCTGCCGGGCGGCGGCGCCGGTGCAGCCCGCTGAGCTGGCCGCGCCGGCGGGGGAGAACATCACCGTCGAGACGCTCCCGAGCGGCCTGACGGTCATCGTCAAGCCGACGCGGACGGCGCCGGTGGTGGCGGTGCGGGCGTACGTGCGGGCCGGGGGGCTGTACGAGCGGGAGTGGCTCGGCTGCGGGCTGTCGCACCTGCTGGAGCACCTCGTCGCCGACGACGCCATGCACGACAGCCAGTCCGGCGGGGAGGCCATGAAGCCCACCACGCCCGGGGAGAACCGCGTCACGACGATCGGCGGGCAGGCGAACGCCTACACGTCGCTGTCGCACACGTGCTACTACATTTCGGCGGCAGCCGGCAGGGGCGACGAGTGCATCGACCTGGTGGCCGACTGGCTGGTCCGCCCGCGGTTCACGCGGGAGGACTTCGAGCGCGAGCACGGCGTGGTGCAGCGCGAGCTGGAGAAGGGCAACGACGAGCCCGAGCGGCAGTGGTGGTATGCCCAGGCGGCCAACGTCTTCGGCACGCACCCGGCGGCGGTGCCCGTCATCGGGTACGCCGATCCGCTCAGCCGCGTCACCTGGGACGACGTGACCCGCTACCATCGCCGAATGTACGTGCCGCAGAACATGGTCCTCGCCGTCGTCGGCGACGTGGACGCCGGCGCGGTGCTGGCGCGGGCGCGGCGGGCGTTCGCGGCGTTCGCCCGCGGGCGCGTGCCCGACCTGTCGCTTCCGGCGGTCCGCCCGTTCACGGGCATCCGCCGGGCCAGCCGCACCCGGAAGGACCTCAAGGAAGCCCTCGTCAGCCTGTCGTTCCAGTCGATCCCGCTGCTGCACGAGGACCTCTACGCCCTCGACGTGCTGGCGTACGTGCTGGCGGAGGGCAAGAGCAGCCGCCTCTACCAGAGCGTCTTCCGCGAGCGGAAGCTGGTGACCCGCATCTCCAGCAGCTCGTGGACGCCGGAGTGGGGCCGGGGGATCTTCACCATCAGCTATCGCAGTGACCCCGCGAAGGCCGACGCCGCCGAGCGGGCCATCCTCGCCGAGCTGCGGACCGTCGCCGCGAAGGGCGTGACAGCGGAAGAGCTGGCCCGCGCCAAGCGGCAGAAGATCGCCGACTGGGTCCACTCGCAGCAGACGGCCGAGAGCGTCGCCGCCACGCTGGCCACCGACTACCTGACCACCGGCGACGTGCTGTTCAGCAAGCATTACACCGGCCGCATCCAGGCGGTGACGGCGGAGGAGATTCTGGCGGCCGCGCGGAAATACCTGACGTTCGACAAGATGGCGATCACGCGGCTGGTGCCGGAGGCCGCCGGCGCCACGACCGCCCCCGCCGCCGGCGCGAGGCAGCATGCGGCGCGGGTGGTCGCGCTGCCCAACGGCACGCGGGTGATTCTCCAGCCGGCCGACGCGGGGCTGGTGTCGATGGTGTACGTGGTGAAAGGCGGCCTGCTGGCCGAGAGCGCGAAGACGAACGGCCTGGGCGCGCTGATGACGGCGCTGTCGACGCGCGGCACCCGAAGCTACACGGCGAAGCAGATCGACGAGTTCTTCGACGACGCCGGCGGGGGCATCGCGGGCAACTGCGGCAACAACAGTTTCTACTGGCAGGCGACCGTCCTGAAGGACCGCTTTGACAAGGCACTCGACATCTTCGCGGAGGTTCTCACCGCCCCGGCGTTCCCGAGGAAGGAGATGGAGATCCTCCGCCCCGCCGCCCTCGCCGCCATCCGCCAGATCGACGAGACCTGGTACGGGCAGCTCAGCCGGTTCTTCCGCCGGCAGTTCTTCACGGACTCCCCCTACGGCATGTTGACGGTCGGACGGGAGCAGGTGGTCGCCGGCGCCACCGTCGCCGACCTCCGCGACTTCCACCGCCGCCACGTCGCCGCCGGCGCCGGTGTGCTGGCCGTCTACGGCGAGTTCGACGCCGACGCGGCGGCGAAGCGGATCGAGAAGCTCCTCGGTGCCCCGCGGGCCCCCGAGGCGGCGCCCCTCGCCGACGCCGAGGCCCGCAAGGTCGCCGCAGGCGGCGAGCGGTACGTTCTCAAGACCGACAAGAAGCAGGCGGCCGTGATCGTCGCCGCGCCGGGCATGAGGCTGACGAACCTCGCCGACCGCTTCCCCATCACCGTGCTGGACACGATCATCAGCGGCTACAACCTGCCGGCCGGCTGGCTGCACGACGAGCTTCGCGGCAAGCAGCTCGTGTACGTCGTGCACGCGTACAACCTCGCCGGGCTGGCACCGGGGGCGTTCATCACCTACGCCGCCTGCCAGCCGGCGAAGGCCCGCGAGGTCGTCGAGATCATCACGAAGAACCTCCGCAAGGCCGCCGGGTACAAGCCCACGCAGAAGGAGATCGACCTGGCGGTCAACACGATCCTGACGGCCGACCTGCTTGAGAACCAGTCGATGAGCGACCTGGCGATGGACGCGGCGCTCAACGAGCTGTACGGGCTGGGGCACGACTTCCGGCAGCAGCTCGAGAAGCGTTACCGGTCCGTCACACCGGAAGACGTGCTCCGCGTGGGGAAGAAATACCTGTCCGGGGGGTACGTGGTGGTGGTCACCACGCCCGAGCCGGAGACGATGGAAGCGAAGAAGTAGTCCGCGAATTGCATCGGGAGCCGCCCACGAACCACACGGATTGCGCGAAGGAAGCGGCGCCGCGGAGCCGCCGCTGAGGGATTCGTGCCCTTCGTGTGATTCGTGGATGAGCCGACTTCGAGGAAGCAATGGACAGCCCGGACCTGCTCAACGCGTCGGTGAAGGACTTCATCGCGGCCACGGCCGCCAAGACGCCGACGCCCGGCGGCGGGAGCGTCGCGGGCGTGGTCGGCTCGCTGGCGGCAGCGCTCGGGGAAATGGCCCTCAGCTTCACCCGCGGCAAGAAGAAGTACGCCGAGCACGCCGCCCTCCACGACCGCCTTGCCGCGCGCCTTGAGCGGGCGCGGGCGATGTTCCAGCAGCTTGTCGCCGACGACATGGCCGCCTACGGGCTCTACCAGTCGGCCACGCGACAGGACGACTCGCCCGAGAAGGCCGACGCCGTGCAGGTCGCCGTCGCCGCCGCCATCGCCGTGCCGCGCGAGGTGGCCAAGCTGGCGCTGGCGCTGCTGGCGGACCTGAAGGCGCTGCTGCCCGTGTGCAATCCGTGGCTGGTGAGCGACGTGCTGGCGGGGGCGGCACTGGCCGCCGCCACCGTGCGCCTGTGCGACTACAACGTCCGCGTCAACGTTCCGCAGGTGGCCGACGGGCCGGCCGCCGACGAGGTGGCGCGGGCGTCCGCCGACGACCTCGCGAAGGCCACGTCGCTGCTTCACGAGATCGAGCGCGCCGCCCCGATGCCCGCATAGCGTTCGAGCCGTGCCCTCTGTGCAGTCTGCGGATAGGATGGCGAAGGAATACGACATCGCGAAGGCCGGCGGGCAGTGCGCCCGCTGCGGGCGCCCCCTCGAGCCCGGCGAGGAGTTTGTCGCGACCGTCGTCGAGGCCGAGGGCGGCTTCGAACGGCGCGACCACTGCGCGGCGTGCTGGGCGAGCGCCCCGGCCGACGAGGGCTCGGTGTTCGGGCTGTGGCGGTCACGGATGCCGCAGCCGGAGCAGAAGCGCAAGCTCTTCGTGGACGACGACGTGATCATTGATTTCTTCGAGCGGCTCGCCGGTGCCGAGGAGCCCGCCAAGGCCAACTTCCGCTACGTGCTTGCCCTGGTCCTCATGCGAAAGAAGCGGCTCGTCTACGACCGCTCCCGCACCGACGAGGCGGGGAGGGACGTCTGGCTCATGCACTTCAGGGGCGACGGCCACGTCCACGAAGTCGTCGATCCCAAGCTCGACGAGGACAAGATCGCCGACGTCAGCCGGCAGCTCTCGCAGATCATGGAGGTCGAACCATGACCGCCCGCCGCCTGCTGACGCTGCTGCCGCTGAGCGCGGCGGCGCTTCTGCTGTGCGGCTGCCCGCCGCAGACGCTGCCCGAGCCGCTGGCCGTGGAGGAGCTGATCGCGCGGCACAACGCGAACGCGGCGGCGGTGCCGCGGCTGTGGGCGCGGGCCCGCGTCGCCGTCACGCTCGAGGCCGAAAGCGGGCTGTCGATGACGTGGGGCTCCACCAGCCCGCTGGCGGAGCCGAACGGCCTGCTGCTTCTGGCGAAGGGCGAGCAGCCGCTCGGGCCGCACGACTTCTGCCTCATCGGGCGGGAGACCGCGGCCTTGGAGGTCTTCCGCCTCGGCTCGTACACCCGCCAGCAGGTGGCGCCGGGCCGGCGGGAGGCCATCTACTACTTCTGGTACCGCCTCGGCGACCGCGGCGGCGCCTGGTGGGGCCGGCAGGCGCACGCCGGCGCCCCGGGCGTCCAGGGCGTGCCGATCAACCCGAACCAACTGCTCGCCGTGCTCGCGGTCTGCGCGCTGCCGGAGGATCTCGCCGCCCTGCCCGGCGCGGCGCTGACGCTCCGCCGCCACCCGCCGGCTTACGTCGTCACGTGCTTCGACCGCCGCCCCGTCACGGGGCGCATCGGCTTCCGCCGCAAGGTGCTGTTCAACTGGGACGACGAGCCCCCGCGCCCCTTCCAGGTGGACCTCATCGCCCCTGACGGCCGCCGCGCCCTGACGGCCAGGCTGCGCGACTACCGCCCCATCGCCGGCGGCGACGAGGACGGCACCGGCACCGCGGGCCCGCGCCCCGTCATGCCCACGGACATTCTGCTGGAGCGCGTCGACTGGCCGGCGGAGCGGGGCCCCGACGGCAAGTGCGTGCCTCGCCCGCACAACCCGCTGCGGCGCATCCACATCGTGCTGACCGAAATGACCACCGAGGACAAGTGGCTGCCGGAGGCGTGCGAGTTCCGTCCGCCCGGCGGCAGCAGCGTGCAGGTGGACTGGCAGATCGGCGAACAGGGAGGCGACCGGTGAGGACGGGCCACATGCTGGCCGCGGCGGCGGTGGTGGCGCTGGCCGTGGGGTCGGCGCCGGCGGCGGGTGAGCGGCTCGACCTCACCGGCAACGACCTCGCTTTGTGGCTCGTCCGGACCAACGACGACGGCAGCTTCGACGTGGTGGCGCTGCCGACGGGCGAGACGTGGCAGTGGATCGCCCGGCAGTTGCCCGCGCCGCCGCCCTTGGCGCTCGCCGCCTCGGGCCGAAACCTCCACATGCTCTTCGAGGGCGGGCAGTACTACAACCTCGCCCTCGACAAGACGCAGAACAAGGGCGCCAGCGCCTACGGGCACGACTGGCCCGATAAACCCCCCGGAACGCTCCTCCTGGAGGCCATAAACTTCGCACGCGACAGCGGCGTGTCGCTGGTGGCGCTGGTAGCCCGACCGGCGGACGACGGCCCGGCGCGTGCGCCGGTCCCGGCGACGGCGTCCGCGCCGACAACGCGGCACGCGGCGGCCGCCACGCGACCGGCAGCCACCCAGCCGGTATTCGGTCCTGAGGCCCAAGACCGAATGGCCCCGCTCCTGCGGCGCTTCCGCCTCGGCGTCTTCCAGTACCTTCGCGACGGCTGGGCACACCTGACCGACCTCCAGTACGCCCTGCCCGCCTACCGCCTCGGGGGCGCGCTGGCCACCATCGACGGCCAGGACCTCTACGTCTACGTGCCGGGCCAGTACGCGCTGTGGCGCTGGCGGCAGGGCCCGGCCGACCGCTGGCAGCTTGGCCTGGAGCTCAGCGACGAGATGATCCGCCGGCTCGACGACGGCGGCAGCGCCCTCATGCTGACGACGATACGCCGCAAGCTCACGATGGTCCTCGCCGTGCGGGGCGAGGGGGCGGACAAGGACCGGCGCGAGCTGGCGGTGGCCAGCTACGAGGGCGGGCGATGGCACCTGGCGCCGGTTGCCCTCGAGGGGAAGCCGCTGACCTGGCCGGCGGACGGCCTGCCGTTGACCGCCCCGTTCGGGAACGACGTGGCGCAGGTGGCCCTGCTGTGGCGCGAGGGCGAGGCGCTGAAACTCGCCTCGGCGGATGCCTCGGGACGGGTGACGCCGCGCGACGACGTCACCGTCTTCACCAAGCCGCCGCCAAGCGCCCAGGGCCAGCAGGTGCTGGAGTACTTCCTGTGGGGCGTTCTGGCGGCCGTCATCGTGCCGATGTTCCTGCTGCGGCAGAAGGCGCCGCGCGGGCCGTTCGTCATCCCGCCCCGCCGCCGCCCGGGGAACCTGCTGAAGCGTCTGGGCGCCGCCCTCATCGACCTGCTGCCGTGGACCTTCATCGCCTCGGCGCTGTTCCAGCCGGCCATGCCCCCGGCCCGGCCGGAAACCCTCAGCGAGTTCCTGGCGCTCATGGAGCAGTACGGCGGCACGGCGGAGGCGGCTTATGTCGTGGTGGCCTCCTCGCTGATGTTCGTGGCCTACTGCATCGTGATGGAGATGCGCCTGGGGGCGACGGTGGGCAAGCTGATCCTCAAGCTCCGCGTGGTCAACGACGAGGGCGACCGCCCCAACGTCCGCGAGGCGGTGCTGCGGAACCTGCTGAAGATCATCGAGATGTCCTGGCCGCCGCTGGTGCCGCTGATGCTGATCATTCCCGCGATGACCCGCGCCCGCCAGCGGCTGGGCGACATCGTCGCGCGGACGGCGGTGATCGACGCGACCTGGCTGGGCCCGCCGCCGTTGGAGCCCGAAGGCACCGGGCGCGGGCCATTCGGCGGCCCCGAGCCCGGCGAGCCCCCCCAGGAACGCGATGACGGGCGATTGAGGCCCCCGGAGTACGGTCCGACCGAGGGCGACGGCTCGGCCGAACCGCCGGAAGGCGCCGAGCCCGGCGGCAAGGACGACCACCCCGACGGGCCTCGCGCGTAGCCGCGCGGGAGCTGTCAGCTCCTCGCCCCGGCCGGGCGAATCACCGGCTCCCGCTCCCCTGCCTCGACCATCCGGCGCTTCAGCGTCCCGGCCAGCTCCGCCCGCACGTCGGCGTGCGCCGCGTCGGCCGCCAGGTTGTTCAGCTCGTGCGGGTCCGCCGCCAGGTCGTAGAGAAAATCCTCCACGTACACGTCGCTGTCGCACGTGCCGAACCGGGCAGCCGCCTCGGGGGCGCGGACGGAATACTTCCAGCGCTCGGTCCGGATCGCCCGCCCGCAATGCTTCTCGCTGATCTGGAGGAAGACCTCCTCGCGCCAGTCGGTGGCCGCCCCCGACACCAGCGGCTGAAGCGCCCGCCCGCCCATGTAGCTCGGCACCTCGATGCCGGCGGCCGCCAGCAGCGTCGGCGGCAGGTCGAGCAGGCTGACGAGCTGCTCCGGAGCGGCCCCCCCGGCGAAGCCCGGCCCGCAGGCGACCAGGGGGATGCGGATGCAGCCGTCGTGACAGGAGCGCTTGTACTCCGCGTTGCGTGTGCGGAAGTGGCTGCCGTGGTCGCTGGTGAAGACGATCAGCGTGTCCTCGGCCAGGCCGAGGCGGTCCAGCTCGTCGCGGATGCGGCCGAGGTTCGCGTCGAGGGCGTGGACGCAGCCGAGGTAGTCCGGATACTCCTCGCGCCAGTCGCCCCCGGCGTCGGCGAGGTCGCCCGGGGGGGTGAAGCGGGCGAACCGCTCCTTGCTGCCGCGGGGGCCCTCGTAGTGGTTGTGGTCGTTCTGGTGGTGCGGCTCGATGTAGCTGGTCATCAGGAAGAACGGGCGGCCGGGGGAGCGCCCGCGAAGGAACTCGATGGCCCAGTCGGTCTGGGCGTCGGCGCGGTAGCGGCCGGCGGGGAACTCGCGGCGGCCGCCGTCGGCGTCGAACATGTGCCCGTCGTAGCCGTGGCTGGTGAACTCGAGCACGTCGGAGGCGATCCAGAAATCGCGGTACCCGCCCCGCAGCTCCGGCGGGACCGGCCGCGTGCGGTAGTCCAGCTCCGTCTCGTCGCGCAGCCGCCCCGTGTAGTAGCTGCCGAACCGCCCGGAGGCGAGGTGCCACTTGCCGACGTATCCGACGTCGTAGCCGGCCTCCGACAGCCAGTGGGCGATGGTCCTGGTGTCCTGCGGGAGGGCGACGTGGTTGCGGTAGCAGCCGACCTGGGTGGCCCACAGCCCGGTCTGGAGGCACGCCCGCGCCGGGCCGCACACCGGCTGGCACGTGAAGGCGTTCTCGAACCGCACCCCCTCCGCGGCCAGGCGGTCCAGGTTCGGCGTCGTGGCCAGCGGCTGCCCGTAGCAGCCGCACGTGTCCCAACGCTGCTGGTCGGTGAAGAACAGAATGACGTTCGGCGGGCGGCGATTGCTGCTCATTCGGCGGGCTCCTCTGGCGGCTGGCGGCTCCCGGCGGCGTGCCGGGGCCCGTGCCTACTTACCCGGCGCCGCGGCGGGTGTCAATTCCGCCCCGCCGCGCGAAAAAACTGACCGCGGGCGCGGATTGTGTGATATTAGGGTGAACAAAAGGGTCGAGCGGCGTCGATGAACCGAACGTTCACGGCGGGTTCTGCTGTCAGACCTCCTGGAATTCCTCGCCCCGCTTGGCAACGCTGGGTTTGTGACACTCGTCTGCTTCCGCGGAAAGGGCCGGGCCATGCCGATCACGTTCCGACTGCTGCCGTTCGCCGCAGCCGCCATTGCGCTGGCCGGGGGGGCGACCGCCGCTCCCCCGGCAGGCGCGGGCGCCGCGGCCGAGGCGGCGCTTGAGACCTACGCCCGCGGCGACTACGCCGAAGTCGTCAAGCAGCTCGAAGGGCCGTGCAAGGCGGGAGGGGCGTCGATCCAGCAGCGGCTGCTGCTGGCGCGGGCGCAGCTCCACCTCCGGCAGCGCGACGCCGCCCTGGAAGTGCTCAAGAGCATCTTCGAGACGGACCGCGAGAATCCCGAGGCCAACAGCCTCACCGGGCGAATCCTTCTGGAGCAGGGCCGGCCGAAGGAGGCGCTGCCGTACCTGGAACGTGCCCACCGGCTGAAGCGGACGGCGGCGACGGCATCGGCCCTGGGCAAGTGCCACTACGCCCTGGGCGAGGTCATCAAGGCCAAGCCGCTGCTGGAGGAGGCGATCGAGGAGGACATCCGCGACCCCTCGAACGCGCTGCTGCTGGGGCGGATCTGTCTGGACCGCGGGCTGGGGGCGCTCGCGGAGAAGCACCTGCTCGCCGCCGGGGAGGCCGGGCTGGACACGCCCGAGCTGCACGGGCTCCTCG
>CAZMDT010000066.1:0-786 GCA_964564965.1 uncultured Planctomycetaceae bacterium
CACCTGGGCGGCGCGGTGTGCGGCGGGCACCGGCTCGGCGAACGGCCGGGTCGGCTCGTGGACCAGGGGGCCCTCCAACTGGTGCCGTGCCATCCACATCCGCCACTGCTGAATGCGCCCGAGAACAATGGGGTCCTCCGGCTGGACGTTCATGCAGCCGATCCGGCGGGCGCCGATGCCGTAGAGGTGGTCCAGCAGCTTCTGCACGCCGGCCAGCGGGAACACGCGCAGCGACGGCACGCCGTACGTCGACCAGTCGTGGTCGATGACGGCGACGGCGCAGTCGGGCTGCGCCATGATCTCCGTCAGCCCCGGCGGGGGGATGCCGGGCAGCGGCACGAGGAAGATGCCCTCAAACGCGCGAAGGGCTCGCAGCACCGTGGGGTCGTCCCAATGGACGTAATGCACCAGGCGGACGGAGCAGCTCTGCTCCAACGCGGTGCGGGCCAGGAGGCTTTGCCACGCGTGGACCTCCGAGGAGTCAAACGCGGGCACCAGAAGCGCCGTCCGGCACAGGCCGCCCTGGCGGCGGCTATGCCGTCGAAGCTGGAGCCGGCCCTTGGGATTGCGCGCCAGCATGCCGTCGCGGACGAGCTTCTGGACGGCCTTGCGGGCAGTCATCACACTCACCCCGGCCTCCGCGGCCAACCCGCGCTCGCTTGGCAGACCGTTGAGCTGGTAGTCGCCCCGCTGAATGCGTTGGCGGAGGCGCTCAGCGACATGGAGGTACTTTGTCTTTCCCATTATGGCTCGGCCTTGGTCCAAGCCGGTGCAACGCCCGGCTCG
>CAZMDT010000066.1:796-5297 GCA_964564965.1 uncultured Planctomycetaceae bacterium
ATGGCGCCTCAAGATCAAGTTTGATGGTATCGCGCCGAACAGAGGCAAATCAATAGCATTGTGATCTATTCTCGAAAAAAGGTAGCGCGGTTCTTGACATTTCGTCGAGCGCGCGGTAGCGTACGCCCTGTCAAGCCGAGGATTGCGGATATCCCCAGCAAGTAGAAGGCAGTCTGTCCAAAGGACGCGGGCCGTTGCTCTGTCCGTGAGCGACGTGCCTGTCACGTGGGAACTCTAGCCTGGGAGGCACGAAGATGAGCAAGTCAAGAATCTGCAGAAGCGCGTTGATGCTCGTGGTAGCGGTTGTGGTGACCGCGTCGGTCGCCCGGGGCGTCACCTGGGACGGCGGCGGCGATGGCCAGGACTGGTTCGACGGCGACAACTGGGACCCCAACGGGGTGCCCACGGCCGCGACCGACATCAACACGAACGCCTTGGGGTCGTCCGGCACTCCGGTCGTGATCAACAATGCCTCGGCGGCCGTGGCGAACTCGATTGCCTACAACAGCGTCAGCACCGCTAACGCCGCCGACGCCTACCTCGACATCGCCACCGACCTGACGGTAACGGACAACATCCAGTTGGCCAACCTCGGCACGGGCCAGGTCAATCACACCGGCGGCACGGTGGCCTCGGGCACCGACGTGGTCGTCCAGACGAGAGACGACAGCTCCTTCTGGAAAATGAGCGCCGGGGCGACCTTGAACGTCGGCAACGATCTGATCGTCACGTTCAATGACGCGTACATGGAGCAGGTCGCCGGCAGCACGGTGACGGTGGCCGGCGACATGGTGGTTCGGTCCCGGGCCGATTCGAAGAGCGGCGTCTCGTACGAAATGACGGGCGGGGTCTTGACGATCAACAACACGGCCAGTTCCGCCGTCACCCAGCCCGATGGCCTGGGCGTCGCCTGGGGCGGAACCTACGGCATCATGGTAGAGTCCGGCGGGACGGTGACGGTCAACAACGGCGGGAACCTCGAGGTCGCCGCCCGGGGGCACTCCTCCGGCCAGTCCGGCAACGGCGAGTTCGTTATCACCGGGACCGGCGCGTTGACCGTTGACGGCACGGTGGTGCTGGGCAGCACCAACTCGGCCAGCACGACCAGCCCCCCGACCGCGGGTGTCGGCCTGTTCACGGTGATCGGCGGCGGCGCCGGCGGCATCACGGTCGGCGGCTGGGACCAGCGGGCGGAGACGCAGGAAGGCCGGGGCGACCTGAAGTGCCTCATCGACGACAGCGTCGCCGGGATCAAGACGATCAACGTGCTCGACAGCGCCCTGTTCGGCGGCGGATCGCAGCTGATCGTCGGCTTCGCCGACGGCGTGACGCCCTACGCCGGGACGTGGACGCTGATGTCGCTCACGAACGGCGTGATCACCGACGACGGGCTGGTGTTCGCCGACGGCGTGGACCAGTCCACCGGCGCGGGCGAGGAAGGCTGGACCATGGACGTCGGCACCAGTGCCCTGATGGTCACCTACGTGACGCAGCCGGCGATCCCCGAGCCCGCCACGCTGCTGATGCTGGCACTGGGCCTCGGTGGCCTGGCCGGCAAGCTGCGCCGCCGGCGCGCCTGACCGAGCCCGGTTCCCCGAGCGGCACGGGACCCGCGCGGTCCGCTCGGACTGCCGGGCGAGGGCCAGGCCGCGTGCGTGCCGGCCCCGGGCAAGCTGTGCCCGGCCCTCGCCCCGTGTGCAGTCCCCGAGGAGACCCGCCATGTGCAAGGCGTCGGGTTGGTGCCTGCTGTGCCTCTGGGCGCTGCAGCCCGCGCTCGCCGCCGAGGGGAACAAGGTGAAAGACGACGAGTATCCCGACTTCAGCTACGGGCAGGACCTCGGCGGCGACCAGTGGGTTCAATCGATCGCCGTCACCAGCCCGGCCTATCGCGCCGAGGTCAAGGGGCGTGTCACGGTCGAGTTCAAGGCCCCGGGCATGACCGCGGCCAACGCGATGTGCTGGCGCCAGCCGACGAGGGAGCACCCGAACAAGTGGGGCCACGACGGGAGCCTGACGCCGGAGGGCATCGCCCTGGGGGCCGACGGCAAGGGCTCGTTCGTGTTCCCGGGCGAGGAGTTCCCGCACGGGCCGACGAACATCCGGATCCTTGCCCGTAACGCCAAGGGCGAGCGGGACATCTGCGAGCTTCAGCTCTACAACAGCGGCGGCGTCAAATGGCACCAGGGCGTCCCGAAGACCGATCCGCCCGCCGCCAAGGGGATGAAGCTGGCGTTCGCGGATGATTTCGACGGGCCGCTGTCGATCTCGAGGGACGGGCGCGGCGCGCGGTACAACGCGCACAAGCCTCGGTTCGGGGACTTCAGCGGCTGGCGGTTCTGCAACCCGTCCGGCCCGGAGAACCCCTTCGAGCAGATCGACACGTACCTGAGGATCAAGGCCCGCAAGGGCGAGGGAAGCCGGGGCTCGACCGGTCTGATCGCCTCCGTGGCGATGGACGGCACGGGCTTCTGGGCGCAGCCACCGTGCTACCTGGAGTGCCGCTTCACCGCTCAGTCCGCGCCCGGCACCTGGCCGGCGTTCTGGACCATTACGTCGCTCGACAGGGGACGTGGCGGCGACGAACTGGACATCGTCGAGGCCTACGGCGGCGTCGGCAGGAAGAACCCCAACCATCCGAGCTATTCCATCACCAGTCACTTCTGGCGGCAGACCGACGAGAGAGGCCGGAACAAGAAGGGCTTCAAGGCCAGGCCGCCGATCATGGAGCTGGCGGGCAAGTCGTACTGGTCCACGACGTTCCACACCTATGCCGTCAGGATCGGACTGAAGGAAACCGTCTACTACTTCGACGACATCGAGGTGCTGCGCCATCCGACCAATGACCTGTCGAAGCAGCCGCATTGCCTCCTGGTCAACTACGCCATCGGCGGGATCAGCGGATGGCCGATCGACCTCGAGCGATACGGCAACGGCTCGGACATGTACGTCGATTACATCCGGGTCTATCACGGCGAGGAGTAGACAGCGAATTCCACCGTCGCGATCTCACCCCCGCGGACCGATAGCCGGACGGATCGCCCCTTCGCCGGAAGCTCCACGTCACGCTCCTCCGAAAGCCTGGCGCGGTACGCGGCGGCGAACTCGAAGCCGGTCGTGATCGTGGCCTCGATGGCGGCGGGGGTGGGATTGAAGAATCGCGCGAGCACGCTGTGGCGGTCGTCGGCTTTCCTGACGGCGCTCAGCACCAGGTTGGGCTCGTCCACGGCGAGGAAGCTGAACCGCCGCGGGAGCCGCCCGCCCTGCCTGCCGAACTGGCAGCACTTCAGGGGCTGGGCGAAGCACAGCGCCGCCCGGTGCAGGTGGCCCTGGTCCCAGCGGCGCCGGTGCGGCAGCAGCGCGTACTCGTGCGTGGTGGTGCCCAACGCCTGGGCGCTCTCGTCGCCGGGGTATTCCATCCACAGGCGGTTGTCGCAGGGGATGCGCAGGCGCACGCCGCGGAGGAGCCCCATCGCCAGCGTCTGGCCGCCGTCGTGGTCCATCACCTCGTAGTCCTTCATCGAGCGCGACAGAACGGCCAGGCCGCGCCTGCCGTCGTGCAGGTCGAACCAGAGCTGGGCCGGGTGGCGGGCGAGCTCCCACGTCAGGTCCGGGCGCGCCGGGTATTCCGTCACGCTGAACGATCCGTCGGCGCAGGTCGTGTCCGCGGTGCAGCCCGTGGGGAAGCAGACCCTCAGGTGATGGTCGCGCGCGGTGTTCTCGATGGTCGTGGCCAGCTCGACGAAGCGGCTCGCCTTCCGCAGCGTCACGACGGTCGTGGCGCCCAGGGCGACCGTCTCGGCGGAGCGCCGCTGCGCCGCGAAGTCGTACCGCGCGGGCACCCGCATCTCGCTGCGGATTCGGAACGAAGCCGCCAGCGGGCCGTGCATCAGGCATGCCACGTCCGCCACGCGCCCGCGGGAGGTCACCACCTCGTCCGCCTCCGGGGGGCTCGACATCCACATGTTCCCGCGATCGCCGCCATCCAGCAGCGCGTTCAGCCCCGTGTACTCCTCGCCCGTGGCCTTGTCCGTCACTCGCAGCGTCCCGTCGGGGTCGATGCCGAGCCGGAGGTGCTCGTTCTCGGCCGAGGCCGGGGCCGTGACAAGGTCCGTGGGCGAGATGCGGGGCGGATCCCAGTCCTCGTGGGGATAGGGGTAATCCTTCCGCCTCGTCCATCGGACGGTGTAGGTCTTGTAGCCCATCGCCGGGGTGTTCTCCGCCCACAGCAGCAGTCGCACGCGCGTGCAGTAGAAGGGCATGTTCCGGCTGCGCGGGTGGTACAGGCCGGCCCGGGTTTCGGTGCGGCCACGCTCCTGGATGACACAGGGCGTGCCGTCCTCTTCGCAGATCGCCGCGTGGGCGCGGGACACTCCCGGCATGCTGAGCTGGACGTCGGCGCTTTCGGCACGGCCCAACACCGTTCGCGGCTGGGTGAGGCGATAGACCCATCCGAGTCGCGGCTGGGTGAGGCACGTGAGGGTGGCGCCCTGTCGGTCGTTCG
>CAZMDT010000066.1:5307-12138 GCA_964564965.1 uncultured Planctomycetaceae bacterium
ATCAGCAGCTCATCGAGGGCCGCCTCGGCGGGGATGTCGAGGCAGGCTTCGACGACTTCGCTGCGCGGGAAGCTCGCGGTGTTGTGAACGGCCAGGAACACCACGCCGTCCGCGACGTCGTCGGTGCCGATTTCCTTGGTGATGTCGCCGAGGGCCTTCCGCTGGAGGCCTTCCGCGATGGCGCCGGCCTGGCGCAGGCGGGCGGCGACGCCCTCGGCGAGGTCGCCCGGCCCGAGCCCGTGGATGGAATCATGGGCGTGGCTGTGGAACATGAGCTTCCAGGCCTTGGCCAGGTAGGTCGCGGGGTAGGGCGCGGCCGACAGGGCCCACGCGATGGTGGCCAGTGGCTCGGCGGAGCGCAGCAGGCGGTTCTCGGTCCGGCTGTTCAGCAGCTTGAGCTCCGGATGGACGGTCAGCACGTCGCTGTGCACGCCGCCCACGGGTCCGTCGCGCATCGGCCCGCGCAGCAGGGCGAGCCGGTCGCGCCGCGCCGCCAGACGCTCCTTCAGGTCCGCCACGTAGCTGCCGAGCGTGCTGTGGACGATCTCGTACTCCTCGCCGAACCGCTCCCGGAGGTCGCCGATGATCTCCGGGATCAGCGGGTGAGGTTCGGTGAAGTCCGTCCCGTCGAAAAACAGCAGCGCCTCCGGCGCCGCCGTCCCTTCCACCGTCGCCAGCGCCCGCCTGAAACCTTCTTCCGTCTTCTCCGGGTGGCGCGACGTCTGGGGGTCGAGGATCTCGTGGAACCACCCGTAGCCCTCCGGGTCAGCCGTGTGGAACACCTTGCCGAGCGTCCCGTACTCGTAGCGCCAGTCGCGATGCCACGGGTCGCGGCCGTAGACCATCGGGATGTGCGCGGCGAAGAAGAAGTTCCAGCGGGCCTCGGGGCCCAGGCGCGACGCATAGGCCTGCGTGCCGTCGGGGGCCTCCCAGATGAACTCCCAACAGGCCGAGCGCTTCGGGTTCAGGTGCTTGTAGAAGATGACCACGTCGATGCCGAAGTCCCGGTAGAGCTGCGGCAGCTGCGCGATCTGCCCGAACGAGAAGACGTTGTACCCGCACAGCAGCACGCCCCCGTATTGCCGGGACACCCGGATGCCGTGCTGGAGGTTCCGCAGTACGGACTCGCCGTTGATCGTCGCGCAGTCCGGCAGCGTGTACCACGGCCCGACCTCCAGCCGCCCCGCCGCGATCAGCGAGCGGATCCGGCTTTCCTGCTCGGGGCGGATTTCCAGGTAGTCATCGAGCAGGCACGCCTGCCCGTCCAGCAGGAAGTGCTCGTACCGCGGGTCGGCCTCCATGATCTCGAGCAGGTGGTCCAGGCACTCCACGAGCTTCATGCGCGTGTGCTCGAACTCCCAGCGGAACTCGCGATCCCAGTGCGTGTAGCTGACGACGTGGACCTTCTTCTTCATAGGGCGGCCCTCTGCCGGCGGCGTCTCCGGCCTGTCTGTTGCGCAACGGTAGGGCATGGGTTCCCGACTCTCAAGGGGCTGTCGGCCCCTTTCCCCGCCCCGCGAACGGCGAACGACGCCTCCCGCATCCGTCATGCCGAGGCCCCCGTCGGCGTGGCCGCCGGCGTTGTGCTATACTGTCGGCGATGAAGCTCTTCGTGAGGAAGCCGCCGTGGTACACCGGCGGGCTGGCGTTTCAGTGCGTCCAGTGCGGCCAATGCTGCGCCGGGCCGGCGGAAGGCTACGTCTGGGTCACCGACGCCGAGGTCGCCGCCATCGCCCGCCACCTCGGCGCCCCCGAAGCGGACGTCCGCGGGCGCTACGTCCGCCAGGTCGGGCGGCGCTTCAGCCTGCGCGAGCAGCCGGGCAGCAACGACTGCGTCTTCCTCACGGCCGACGCCTCGGGCGAGCGGCGGTGCCGGGTCTACCCCGTCCGGCCGCTTCAGTGCCGCACCTGGCCCTTCTGGCGGAGCAACCTGCGCAGCGGCGACGCCTGGGCCCGCGCGGGCATCCGCTGCCCGGGCATCAACCGCGGCGAGACGGTGGCCTTCGATGAGATCGAGCGCAAGCGCAGCGCCACGCAGGAGTGACGCCCCGGCCGTGCGCGAGGCCGCCGCGGCGCCGCCCGACGCGGGCGAGCCCCTCGCCGTCGCCGTTGCCGCCGCGCGGGGCAGCCCGGCACTGCTCGCCGCCCTTCGCGCCCTGTACGTCCGCGCCGACGCCGAGGCCGAACGGCTTGGCGCCCCCTGCCGCGCCTGCGGCGATTGCTGCGACTTCCACCGTGCCGGCCATCGCCTGTACGTGTCCACGGGCGAGCTGGCGCTGCTGCTGGCGGCGCCGGCGGCGGCGGGCGCGGCCCCCGGCCGGTGCCCGTACCAGCGCGACCGGCTGTGCACGGCCCGCGACCGGCGGGCGCTCGGGTGCCGCCTGTTCTTCTGCGAGCAGCGCGTGGCGGCCGCCTCGCATGCCGCCTACGAGGCGCTGCACGCGGAGATTCGCCGCTTGCACGAGGGGCATGGCGTGGTGTATCAGTATGTCGATCTGCCGGCGGGCATCGCCGCGTGCAGGCAGGCGGCCGCGGCGGGCGATGCCGGCGGCGCGGGGGCGCGCCGCGTGTAATGCCGGGCGCGCCGGCGGCGGACTCGACGGTTGACACGGCCCCGCGGGCCTTATAGGATACTTCGGCGGCGCCCGGCCGGGCGGGCGGCTCGACGGAACCACAACGCAACGAGGTGAAGTGCGATGAAGAACCTACTGCTGGTGCTGGCCGTGATGATCTGCCTGTCGGCGCTGCTCAGCGGGTGCGGCATGACGGACAGCTACCAGGAGCGCGTCTGGCGCTACAAGCAGATCGACGATCTGGAGTCGCGCATGTTCGTGGACGACTGGGACTACTTCTGGTTGCGCGAGCGGGCCACGTACCTGTCGGAATACTATCCGCACGTCGGGGGTTGACGGCGGCATAGCTTGAGGCGTCTCGGGCTTCCGGCCGTCAACGGCCGGAGGCCCGTTTTGCGCGCCGCGCGCAAGAGAGGCAGGCGGACGGATTCATGCGAAGGCTGCTCGGGCTGCCCCGCTGGCTGCTGGGCTTCAGCGGCGTGCCCTACATGTCGCGCCACACGTTCCGGTGGGAACTGCTCAGCATCTTCTTCGTCGGACTCGGCAGCGGCGTCCTCGTGCCGGAGTTCACCCAGCTCTTCGCCCGAAAGGGCCTCAGCGCCTCCAACCTCATCGTCGGCCTGCTCCTGTCCGAAGTGCTGTTCGGAAACGTCTTCGGCGCCGTGCTCGGGCAACTGCTCCGCCGCTGGCGACGCGTGCGGTGCGTGGTCCTGGCCCGGGCCGCAACGGCCGCCATGATGCTGCTCGTGGCGCTGCTCCCGGCACGCCCCTCCTCGGCCGTGCCCTATGCCCTCCTCCTCATCGCCCCCTCTCTGCTCAGCGCCGTCCAGCTCAACGTCACCACGAGCATCTGGCACACCAACTACCCGGCGGACGTCCGCGGGCAGATCTTCTGCCGCCTGAGCATCGTGCGCATCGCGGCGGTGGCGGCCTCGGCGCTGCTGGCCGGGGCGGCCATGGACGCCCGCCCCTCCTGGGCGCACCGCGCCGTCTACCCCCTCGCCGCCGCCGCCATGCTCGCCAGCGCCTGGGCCTACGGCCGCATCCGCGCCCGGCAGGAACGCCGCCTCCTCGCCGATACCGCCGCCCAGCCGCTCAACCTCCTCGGCGGTTTCCAGGTCCTCTGGCGAGACCGCGCCTACGGACGCTTCATGCTCTGGCAGATGATCTCCGGCAGCATGGTCCTGCTCACCCGGCCCATCATCCTGCTCACCCTCACCGACGTCTGGGCCGTCACCTACCGCGAGGGCACCGCCGCCACCACCGCCGTGCCCTTTGCCGTCATGATCCTCGCCCTCCTGTTCGCCGGGCCGCTCTTCGACCGCGTGGGCATCACCAAGTTCCGCGCCGCCGGCGGCAGCGTCTGGGTGGCCAGCCGGCTGGTCATCTACGCCGCGCTGGTGACGCATTCCTGGCCGCTGCTGATCGCGGGCTTCGCCGTCCAGGGACTCGCCAGCGGGCCCGGCCACCTGGCTTTCAACATCGCCCACACGCGCTTCGCCGCCCCCGGCGACAGCCAGGCCTACATGGGCATCCACATGACCCTCAACGGCCTCCGCGGCCTGGTGATGCCGCTGGCCGGCGCGTGGCTCTACGCTCGTACGGGCGTCCACGCCCTTCCCGCCGCCGCGGCCGTGCAGGTGGTGGCCGTGCTCGGCTTCGCTTTGATGAAGCCGCCGGCCGACCCCGCCACGGCCCCCGCGCCTCCGCCGGCCGAGGACCCGCCCGAACCGCCCGCTGAGGCGCCGCCCGAGGCGCCCACGGGAGCCACCGAGCAGAGCGACTCGCCCGGCGCGACACAGGCTCCGTGAAATCCGCGCAATCTGCGGACGCCGTTGCTTGCCTCCGGGCCGCCGGCGAGCGGTAGTCTGGCATCATGACGGGGAGCGGGGCATTTCGGGCATTGGCTTGCGTGGCGGGGCGTCGAGCAGCGCGACTCAGGCACCGAGAACACCGGCCCCCAGACGCTCCAGCCGAAGCAATCGGGTACCCGCCTTCGCCCCGGCGCGCCGAGGGTCGATGCCAGGCTGCTGGTGACCCCGCGCGAAGCGCATGATACCCCCGGCGTCACACCCGCAACGGGAGAAACGAGCAATGCCGCGAATCACAATGATGACCGTGCTGATCTGTCTGTTCGCCCGTCCCTCGTCGGCCGGCCCGGCCACCGCGCCGGCTTCGGGTCCTGAGCCCTCAACCCGGCCTCGCCGCCCCAGTGTGCCCGCCGGTCTGCTTGACCTTCGGCGCTTCAAGCTGCAGTTGCCCACGGGGGCGAACGGGCGAGTGGACGAGGTCCGGCAGCCCGCCCTGGCGAAGTTCCAGAACTCCGAGTATTTCCACCTCACCCCCGACGCGCGGGGCGTGCTGTTTCGGGCACCGTGCGGCGGGGGCGACCACAAAGCACTCCTCCTATCCGCGGTGCGAGCTTCGGGAGATGGCGGGCGAAGGGAACCGCCCCGCGTCGTGGTCCACGGCGACCGGCCGGCACCGCATGGTAATCCGGCAGGCCGTGACGCATCTGCCGCAGGCCGAGCCCGAAGTGGTTGCCGGCCAGATCCACGGCGCCGACGACGACCGGGGCGCCATCCGTGTGGAAGGCCGCCGGACCCTGGTCGGATTCGACGGGCAAATGGCAGCCGTGCTGACCGATTCCTACGAACTGGGCGAGCCGTTCGTGGTTGAGCTTGCCGCGGGCGACGGGAAGGTTCAGGTGTTCTACAACGGCGGTGCCGCACCAGCCGCCGAACGGGAGGTGGACGCCTCAGGCTGCTACTTCAAGGCCGGCTGCTACACCCAGTCCAGCCCCCGCAAGGGCGACCGGCCGGAGGTGTTCGGCGAAGTCGTGATCTACGAACTGCGCATCGTGCACGAGTGACGCCTCGTCCGGCGCTCGGGCTTGACCCACGGCGGCAAACACCTACAATGCGGCGCGCCTCGAGGGAACCGCCATGAGCAAGACGAAGCCTCGCATCGCCGTGTTTCCCGGCAGTTTCGATCCCCTGACGCTCGGGCACGTGGACGTGATCCGCCGCGCGGCGGCACTGTTCGACGAGCTGATCGTCGCCGTCGGGCAGAACCCGGAGAAGACGTGCCTGCTCGACCAGCAGACGCGCGCGAGGATCGTCGGGGAGGTCGTGGCCGACCTGCCGAACGTCCGCGTGGAGACCTACGACGGGCTGACGGTGGACGCGGCGCAGCGGCTGGGCGCGGCGGCGCTGGTGCGGGGCATCCGCAGCGGCGCGGACGTGGACTTCGAGCTTCAGCTCGCGCAGACGAACCGCGCAGTGGCCGGCATCGAGACGGTGTTCATCGTCACCCGCCCGGAGCACGGGTTCATCTCGTCGGCGCTGATCCGCCAGATCGCCGCGCGGGGGCGCGACGTGTCGTCGCTGGTGCCGCCGCCGGTGCTGCCGGCGCTCGAGGCGGCCCTTCGCAGCCGCTGACCGCCTTGAATCGACCGGGGCGTACCGCGGCGTGCGGCGCTCGAGGCGGCCCTCCGCAACCGCTGACCGCCGGTCAAAAAAAATAGGCGTCAGGGGAGGGGAGCCTGACGCCCTTTTGCTCGGCCAAAGGAGGGAGTCTGGCCGAGAAGCTTCGCACCAATGCCACACTTACGTAACACAAAAACCGCGATTTGTCAAGCGCTTACTGCCGCGTTGACCCAGTTTTTCGTGTGTTTTCGGCCATTCCCGTCCGCCTCGGCCGCCAGGGCACTCAGGTCACACGTAAAGGCCGTGCTCAGCAATGTACGCGGCCACCCCGTCGGGCACCAAGAACCGGATGGACCGCGCCTCGGCCACCCGCTGACGGATTTCGCTTGAGCTGACTTCGATCAGCGGCGTGGCCACCACCGATTGCCGCAGATGGGCGACCTGCTCCTTCGGCAGGCGGCCGGCGAGCGTCTGGAAGATGGACTCCAGGCGCTCGTGCCACGGGGGGCGGACGGCCACGGCCACCTCGGCGAGCGCCAGCAGCTCATCGGCGCGGTGCCACGAGGGGAGGTCCTCGAGCATGTCCGCCCCGATGACCCACGTGATCGCCGCGTCCGGGCCGTGTTGCTCCCGCAGCGCCGCCAGCGTGTCGACGGTGTAGCTGGGCCCCCGCCGCTTCAGCTCGAGATCGCAGATGCCGAGCCCCGGCTCGCGGTGGACGGCGATGCGGAGCATGGCGAGGCGATGGTCGGCAGGCGCGACGGCGGGCGGCTTGTGCGGCGGGCTGGCGGCCGGCACGAAGAGCACGTCGCCGGCGCCGAGCTTCTCCG
>CAZMDT010000067.1:0-8799 GCA_964564965.1 uncultured Planctomycetaceae bacterium
GCCGCCGCCACGCCCGCCGGGCCGCCGCCCGCCACCAACACGTCCACCTCGTGGCGGACGGGCAGGTCTCGACTGAAGCCCATTGTCTTGCTGGTCATCGCTTTCTCCCGGGGTTGCGGGCGCGCGGAGAAGCCGCGGCGCGCGTCTGCGGGACCTTGCAGCCGCTCGCGGACCTGCCGCCTAGCCGCCCTTCTTCGTCGTGCCGCCGCGGACGATGACATACTGCGGCGCGCCGGTGAAGGCCAGCGTGATCCGCCCGTCGGTCACCTCGACGGTCCCCTCCTTGCCGTACAGGTCGCGCGTCGCCAAGGCCCCCGAGGCCGAGACCTTCACGTCGAGATCGTGGTCCTTCGTCCTGTCAGGCGACTGCCGCGACGGCGGGGCCGTCCAGGCCACCAGCTTCCGCTCGCCGGAGTCCTTCTCGAACAGCAGCACGTAGTCGAGGGCGGACCGGGTCGGCAGGCGCCGGGCAAGGCGGTACCCGGTGAGATGGTCGGTCATCGCCTTGCACGCGTCGGCCGCGGGGCGGTTCCGCCCGCCGTCCGCCAGCCCGAACGCCTCGCCCGTCCATTCGTACCAGATCGTGACTCGCACGCCGCAGAGCAGGTCCACGAGATACTGGCGAACGAAGTGGCAGGCCTGCCAGTGAAGGACCTGGCGCTTGGAGCCCTCGCCGCCGGCCCAGCCCTCGGCCTTCTTGAGCGGGAAGCCCCTTTCGCTGTTGAGCAGGGGGAAGTCCTTCGGCGCGCCGTGCCGGGTCAGCATCTCGCGTACGCGACCATAAGGCCCGATGTAGTCCTCCGGCCGCTTGAAGCCGTACGGATGCACCGACCAGCCGTTGATCCCGGAGGTCAGGATGCCGGCCTTGAGGCAATGCGCCGTCCACTCGTACGACGGCTTCCACAGGCAGGAGACGCTGCCGGCGACGACGAAGCAGCCGGGGTCGGCTTCGCGCATGGCCGCGACGGCCGCCTTCACCAGCGCGGTGTACTCCTCGGCGTACTGCCTGGAGTTGTGCTCGCCGTGCCAGCCCCAGAACGTGCGCGTGTTCGGCTCGTTCCATATCTCCCACACGACGCCGTGGTCCTTGTATCGCCTGGCCAGGGCGGCGGCGAAGCGGGCGTAGCCCTCGCGCGACTCCGGCGTCCGCACGCCCGCGGCGTCGGGGGCGTACAGCCGGTTGCCGAAGGCGATGCAGCCCAGCAGACGGAGCCGCCGCTGCCGCAGGTTCGCCATCAGGGCCTCGTAGGCGCTGAAATCGTACTGCCCCCTCGCCGGCTCCATGCTCTTCCAGATGAACCCCCGCCGGACCCAGCGGAACCCCAGCGCCCGGATGCGGTCCAGGTCCTCCGGCGAGTGGTTGTGCCCCTTGAGCTGCACGCCGCAGGAGGCGGGGACCGTCATATCCGGAAGCGGCGCGGCCTCGCCCGCGCGGGCGCGGGAGGCCGTCGCGATGGCCATAGCGCTCATCAATACCAGTCCTTTCCACAGCACGCGGCGCGTGCGCATCCCGCGGCGTCTGTCAGCCGTCATGGGGGCTTCTCCGGGGCGCCCCGGCGGGACGTTCTGCGGGCACGATCAATCGGCGCCACCGGCGGTGACCGGCAGGCGGAAGTCCAGCTCGCCGGCCACCTGCTCGCCATGCCTGAGGATCACGCGAACGGAGCCGGCGCGCGCGGCGGTCTCGGCCGGGGCGGTCACCTCGAAGCGGACAAGCCGGCGCCCCGCCTCGTCGGCGCCTGCCTTGGGCGGGCCCACGCGCCAGAACGGCGGCGCCTGGAGCGCCGCGGCCGGAACGGGATCGCCGGCCAGCGCGACCGCCACGACGGCCTTGCCGCCCCGGGCGATCTCCGGCGGCGGCGCCGCCAGCGCGGCCTGCGGCGCGCCGAGCTTCTCGGGCAGTTGGCCCTTCGCATCCTCGTAGAGCAGCAGGATCGGGTCGCGGGCGAGGCGGAGGGTGAGGCCGGTGCCGCCGGCGTCGAGCGCGGCCAGGCCGCCGTCGATACGAACGAGGGCGACCTTGCCGACCTCCTTGAGGGGCACGAGCGCGTCGCGGGCCTGCCCCTCGTTCCAGAGCACCTGGAGGCACTGCCCCTGGGCGTCGCGGAACAGGATCGCCCGGACGTTGTCATACATCCGCTCCGCCACGAACTTCTTCACGCAGATGCCGTTGACCATGTTGTAGTAGGCGATCGCGTCCATCTTGGGGCTGTACCGGTTGTAGCGGCAGAAGAAGACGTTGTGGCTCTGCCCCGCGCCGCCGGCCATCTTGCCCTGCGGGTCGGGATAGACGATGGCGAACCACGAGCAGCTCTGCCCGCCGCAGGCGAAGAACGTGCTGAACGAGCGGATCAGCCCCGCGGCCACGTCCTGGCGCGTCATCCCCTCGCTGTTGAGGCCCAGCTCCGTGGACCAGATGGGCTTCTCGTGGCCGTACTTGCGGAACAGCTCGCGGTACCGCCCGAAGAGGCGCCGAATCCCGTCGGCGCTGCCGTACGTGTGGAAATCGTACACGTCGCAGTACTGGCCGATGCCGGCCTTGAAGTACTCCTCCTCCGGGCCCACCGACGTGCCCAGCACGAGCACCTTCGGGTCCGCCTCCTTGGCGCCCTCGTACATCGCCTTGTAGGCCTGCACGTCCTCGAGCACCTTGTCGCCCTTGCCGTGGGGCTCGTTGCCGAGGCAGACGGCGGCGATGCGCCCGTCCTTGTTGTACTCGCGGACCATGGCGGCGGCCCCCTCGCGCAGGACCTTCCCGGTGTACTGCTCGTAGTTCTTGAGGTGGCGCTCGATGGTGTTTCCCTGGGTTCGCATGACGGCGCCCATGTCGAAGGTCTCGATGTCCTCCCAGCGCGGGGCGGCCACCTTGTACGGCGGATTGGGCTGCCAGCCGCTCCAGAGGCCGCAGATGCGAATCCCCAGCCGGTCGGACAGCTCGAAGTACGCCGGCACGCGGTTGTCCCAGTTCCGGCTGGTGAACGGAATGTCCTGCCACCGGTGCTTCTTCGCCGGGGCCTCGGGCAGGACCGCCAGCGTGGTGTAGTCGGTGAACGGCCCGACGTCCTTGCCGGCGATGCGGATGTGCACCTCGTAGTATCGCCCGACCTCGATGGGCGCGGCGGCAAGGTCGAGGGCCGCCTTGTAGCGGTGCGTTCCGTCCTTGGCCTTCTCGGCGAGGGCCAGCTCGGCCGTGGCGGGCTTCGCCTGCTCGGCGCCCCAGTAGTCGCGGACGACGTACTGCACCTGCTGCTGCTCGGGCATCAGCGCCCGGCGGGCCTCAAGCACCAGGTCCACCACGGGCTTGTCGCCGGGCATCAGGAGGTTGCCGGGGCGCCCGGTGCTCAGCAGCGCGCGGACGATCCGGTCGTCCTTCTTCGCCGCGGCGGCCAGGTGCGCCGCCGACAGGTCGTCCAGCCAGAAGCTCCCCCAGGCTTTTTCCAGCCTCACGCTGAAGCGTGCGGCGGCGGCGCCCTTGGGGACCGTCACGCTTTTGCGCACGGCCTGCCAGTCCTTCGTGCCGTAGATCTCCGCCAGGGCGACGCGTTCGACGACCCGGCCCGCGGCGTCCAGGCATTCCAGCGCGACGGCCGCCTTGTAGGAGTTGTCCGGCGAGTGCAGGTCCGCCCGGACCGCCGCGCCAAGCTGCCACTGGCCCTGGCGGACGGGGAACTTCGGGGCGGTGACGTCGACGGGGTCGTTGACGGTCTCCTGCGTTCGGCTGAGGCGGAGCGAGCGCTTGCCCTCGAAGGGCCTGGCGTCGTCGAGCGACACGTCGCCGCGGCGCGTCCAGCCGGCGGGCAGCCCGGCCGACTCGAATTTCTCCTCGAACGCCGCCGCCTGCGCCTCGGCCGGCACGAGCGCTTCGACCTCCACGTCGGCCAGATACAGCGCGATGCGCTTCGTGGTCGCCTCAGCCTGAAGCGGCAGCAGGAACGTGAGCAGCTGCGGCGGGCCG
Source organism: uncultured Planctomycetaceae bacterium (assembly GCA_964564965.1). Lineage (GTDB taxonomy): Bacteria > Planctomycetota > Phycisphaerae > SM23-33 > SM23-33 > CAZMDT01. The sequence continues at coordinate 3,956 of CAZMDT010000067.1, forward strand.
TGCCACTTGCCGTCCTTCGCCCCGCCCCACGACTCGCTGCCGGCCACGTCCGACACCTCGATGGCCATGTCGTGCCACTTGCCGTCCGGCTCCACCCGCAGCATCGATCGCGTCTGGTGGGTCTGCTTCGTGTCATCCACGAGGCGCAGGCGGAGGCGGCCGGTGCCCTCGGTCCGGGCGCGGAAGCGGATGCTCGCGATGTCGCTGATGCCCAGGCCGGTCATGGGCCTCTGGGCCTCGACGTACCGCCCCCCCTCTGTGAAGTCCGCGGCGAGCTTCAGGCAGCTTTCGCCCTTGGCGGGCATGTCCTTCACGGTCTCCAGTGTGGCCTTGGCGCCCTTGAACTCCCACCCGAGCCCGACCTTCCACTCCTCCGGCCCGCCCTCGTCCAGGCGCATCCACTTCCGCAACATCGCCTGCTCCGCCCGAGGCGCCACCGTCGCGCAAATATCCCGCAGCCACACCGTGCGGACCTTGATGGCGTCCGCCGCCGAAACCAGAATCTCCAGCTCCTTCGCCGGGCCGTGCCATCTGCCGTCGTTCGCTCCGCCCCAGTGCTCGTACCGGACCACGTTCGTCACCCCGCCCGCCTGCCCCTTCATCTCAAAGAACCGGCGGACCGGGAACTCGATGCGCTGCCATCCCTTCGCCATGCCCACGCGGTACCTGATCTGGTGGCACTGGTCTGTGGCGTCGGTGATGCGAAACTTGAAGAGATCCTGGTCGGGATCCTTGACCTCCAGCGACAGCGAGACGACCTCGAGGTCGGGCAGCTTCCGCCCGGCCTGCACGTATCCCCCGCCCTTGGTGAAGTCGCCCACGAGCTTCAGCGTCGGCGGGGCGCCCGCCCCGGCGTCAGCGGCGAGCGTGCCGGAGGCGCCGGGGAACTCCGGCCCGTTCTCGAAGGCCCAGCCGAGCGTTTCCTTGCCCGGCTCCAGCAGCTTGACGGCGCCGCCCGGCCCGACCGGCAGCGGCGCGACCGCCTCCTTGGCGGGCACCGTGGCCTGGATGCGGCGCAGCCGGACCGTGCGGAGCTTCTGGTCCCCCACCGGCGTGATCAGCAGGTACACCCCCGTCGCCGGGCCACGCCACTTCCCGTCGTTGTCGCCCCCCCAGTGCTGGTACTGCTCGATGCCGGTCACGGCGTCGGCCCGCCCCTTATTGTCGAAGAACTCACCGAGCGGGAACCTCACGCGGCGCCATCCCTTGGCCCGGTCGATGCGGTACTTGATCTGGTGGCACTGTCCGCCGGAGTCGATGAGGCGCATCCGGAGCAGGTCGTCCTGCGGGTCCTCGATTTCCAGCGACAGGGCCGTCATGTCGACGGCTTTCAGCTTCCGCCCGGCCTGGACGTACCCGCCGCCCTTGGTGAAGTCGCCCACGAGCTTCAGCGCGGGCGGGTCGCCGGCGGCCTGGCCGGGCTCGACGGTGAGCGACCCCGTCGCCCCGGGGAACTCGCGCCCGTTGTCGAAGCTCCAGCCGAGGTTCTTCTGCTCCGGTTCGCACAGGTCCACGACCTGCTGCGCGGCGGCGGGCGTCAGCACGGCGGCAGACAGCGCGAGGAGGGCACACGTCCGGGCAGCGATGGAAGCGTTCATCGCGGGCTCCTTGGGCTAGGCGTTTCGGGTTCTTCGCGGCGTTATTCGAGCGAGGGCGCGAGGATCGCGATCGCGACACGCAACTCGATCAGGCCGAAGCCCGTGCCTCGGCTGCGGCGCCCCGCACACGCCGTCGCCCACAGCGGCGACGGTGCCCCGCCCTTCGGCGTATCAGCCGTGTTCGACTCACAGGGTGCCGTCACTGACCAGTCCTGCCGGGGGCCGTCCGCATTCCTACCGCCCGGAACGGCCCCCGCCCGGCTATTCCCGCTTCTGGGAGAACAGCCACTTGTGAAGCTCAGCGCTCCTGTAGGCCGGACCCCACGAACCGTGCCCGACCCTCGGCAGTTCCGTGTACCGGGGGTGGCCGCCGGCCGCCTTCAGGGCGGCGATCATCTCCCGGCTGCATTGCGGCGGCACGGCCGTGTCGTTGGCCCCGTGCCAGGCCCAGACGGCGACGTCTTTGTAGAGAGCCGCCTTGGTGGGGTCGCCTCCCCCGCAGATGGGCACGGCGGCCGCCCAGAGGTGCGGGCGGCGATAGAGCGCGTCCCACGTGCCGAAGCCGCCGATCGACTGGCCGGTGAGGTAGAGACGCTTCGGGTCGACGGGCCATCTCTTGAGGACCGAATCGAGCACGGCCAGCGCCGCGGCCAGTTCGGGGACGGGCTGCTCGTCGGCCTCGAAGTTGGTCCGCTCCTTGTTCAGCTTGGCCCACATCGCGCCGCGGCGGCACTGCGGCGCGAGGACGAAACAGGGGTTGTTCTTCTGGGCCTCGGGCGACCAGAACTCGTACGCCAGGTCCATCGGCCCGACGTTGTCGTCGCCGCGCCGCCCCGCGCCGTGCAGGAAGAACACCAGCGGAAGCTTGTTTTCGGGCGAGGCCTGTGGCGGCACATACAGCCGCCACGGCAGCTTCGTCGGCTCCGTGGCCACCCCGGATTCCATCGCCAGGATCTGCGGCACGCGCGCGGCGTCCACCTTGGGGTAGTCCGGATCCGTGTCCTCCTTCGCGGCGGCTCGGGCAGCGCGCTGGGGGGTCGGCTCCGGCGACTGCTGCGCCCCCGGCCGACTCGCCGCGGGCCCCTCCGCCGGCTGGGTGGCGGGCGCGGGGCTCAGGAAGATCGCCAGGGCTTTGGGCACCCAGCCTGATTCCCAGTGGTGCTTGAACAGGAGTTCGTTGTCGTACCGATGCGGCACCCCGTGGGCCTCGAGCAGTTCGTGGAACTTGCGGGTGTCGCCGCCGAAGGTGTTCTTGCCGAGGATCGTGAGGCGCGGCGGCCCGCCGGCGAGTTCGGCCGCCCGCTGCTTCACCAGGTTCACGGGCACGTACGGCGCCGCCTGCTCCGGCGTGCCGAAGTGGTTCTTGCTGGCGTAGCCGAGCTTGGCCTCGGTCATCATCAGCGGGGCGTCCCAACTGCACGCCGCCCCGAAGAACGCCGGGTCACGAAGCAGCAGGCTGACCGCGCCCCAGCCGGACTTGCTGAACCCCAGCAGCAGGCGGTCGCCAGGCTTGCCGCTCGCCGGAAAGCGGGATTCGACCAGCGGCACCACCACCCGCTTGATGAACTCCTCGTGGCGGATCCGCGGGTTCGTGGCGTGCGCCCCGTACCAGGGCACCGTATCGAATGACATGGTCACGCAGATCAGCCCGTAGCGATTGTGGGCGTCGGCCTTGCGGACCTCCGCCAGCCCGTCGCCGTACTTCCCGCCGATGCCACCTTCGACCGGCAGCACGTAGAGCGTGCGATACGTCCGCCCGGCCTCGAGCTTGTCCGGAAGGAGCACCTCCACAGTGCTCTGCCGGCCGAGGTACGGGCTGTCCACCCGGAAGACCTTGACGCCCTTGGCAGCGTCGTCTACGGGCCCCTGCACCGTCACGCCCGGTTCGTCGGGGCCTGACCCCGCGGCCAGGAGCATCACTCCCATCACCAATGCCACCATGCCAGTCTCCGGCCCGCCCGGTCAGCGACCGCCGTCCGTCTCCGCCACCGTGACAGAGCCCTTGCGAAGGCCGCAATGTCTTCGCGCCGCGCCAAGGTCGATTCCGATCCTGTTCTCCGCAACGCCGGCGGCCGTCTTCGCGCCGGCCATGCCCCACATGTCCACAACGGCCGCGCCGGCTAACGGAATCTCCACACCGTGCGCGGGCGGGGCCTCCGCACGCCGGCACACAGCACGAGGAAGTCACAGGTCCGGGCAACGGCCGAGGCGCTCATCGGGGGCTTCTTGCGTTCAGGCGTCGTGTTGTCAGCGTCGCTGTTCGTGCGGCGTCGGCGCTAGCGGCGGTCCCAGCAGTTCTCCTCGGTGGTCCAGTGTCTGGCGTCGCCGAAGCCAGCGGGGGGCTCCCAGTACAGCGACACGAAGGTGCCGTCCAGCGCCGTCACGATGCTGACGTGTCCGTCGACCCACAGCGTGTTGCAGCGGTTCTCGTGGCGCGGATAGGGGTTCCCGTTCCACGGGTCCGGCCAGGTGCGGTACTTCGCCCAGCCCGGCGGGTCGTCCGACATCGTGGGGTTGATCGCGCTTTCGGCGAGCAGGACCGTCTGGTCGGGGTGCGCGATGTCCTCGCCCTTGGTGAGGGTGGTCTGGTAGCAGTCGCCGAGCCAACTGATGTCGACCCCGCCGAGCCCGTGCCCGTTGTAGCCGTAGCTGATGTAGTGCCAGGGCCTGTGGAGCGACCGGCCCTGGTTCTGGATGCAGCGAAGCGATCCCGATTCGATCGGGCACCACAGCGGCAGGTTCTCCGGGGTCCCCTCGTCGATCGCCTCGTACCAGAAGCTCACGTCGTTCGGGTCGTCGCCGTAGCAGTTGGTCCTCGGATAGACCGGGTAATGGCTCTCCGCCGCATACACGGTCAGGGCCAGCCCGAGCGTGTGCTCGTTCGCGCGGCAGATGGCCTCGCGCACCAGGTCCCGCGCCCGCTCCAGCGAGGGCGACAGGATCGTCACCAGCAGCGCGATGATGGCGATCACCACCAGCAGCTCGATGAGCGTGAAACCAGCGGGGCGCCCGGAGCCGCCTCCGCCGCCCCGGCCGGGGCGGCCCCCGGCGAGCGCACCGGGCCGCAAGGTCTTGCTCACCGCCATGAGGCGTTCCCCTCGCGATCGTAGTAGTCGTGGATGCCGTGACTGTCCGGGTCGTCCACGAGGCCGCCGTTGCAGGTATCGAGCAGGTCCCACTCCGTGAGCGCATCGGCGTGGCCGTCGACGAACACCGCAAACCCCGCGATCTGGCGGGCACCCCATT
>CAZMDT010000067.1:8809-12091 GCA_964564965.1 uncultured Planctomycetaceae bacterium
AACAGCCCGCCCGCGCCGCCCGGGTGCCCCAGCCAGACCGCCTGCTGCTGGCCTGGATGATGCTGGCCGAACTTGTTGGCGCCCGTGAACGTCCCGTCCCAGTCGGTCGCCGTGCAGGCGATGAACAGCAGCTCCGCGGGCTCCGGGGCCTGCTGTGAGTGCAGCAGTGTGAACTTGCCCTTCTGCCCCGCGTCGTTCCCCCAGCCGGGCATGGGGTAGATCTCCTCGAAGCACTGCTCGTCGCTTTGCACCCACTTGTCATTGGGCAGTTGCGGCTCATAGGCGCCGCAGAAGCCTCTGGAGAGGCTCATCTCCTCCGACGGGTCCTCGGGGCAGCGGGCAATCATCCGGTCGCTCAGCGTCCCGAAGTTCTCCGGCAGGTGGAACCAGTACCACGGGCGCTGATAGCGGTCGCTGCCCACCCACTGCCAGGACGGCGCAGAGGGCACGGTCCCGTCGTGCCCGCTGGCGTAGACCGCCACCGCCGAGGAGATGTTGCGCTTGTTGGACAGGCAGACGGCCTCGCGGGCCAGGGCCTTGGCCCGCTCCAGCGACGGCATCAGGATCGTCACCAAAAGCGCGATGACGGCGATGACGACCAGAAGCTCGATCAGCGTGAATGCGCGGCCGCTTCGGCCCGGTGCTGCGGCGCACCACGCCGGGCCGAACGCACCCGCGTCTTCGTTTCGTCTGCCGAGGCTCTCGTCCATCAGGTCTCTCATGGCGGGCGGCGCGCTAGGGGAAGAGGGTCCCGTCTTCCTCCATCCATCCCTTGATCCCGGGCCCGCCCCAGTCGGGGTCGAACGACCGCCGGGGGCGCTCGTTGGCCACGTCCACGAGCCGCCCGGGTCCACAGAGCTCGCCGTGCCCGTCGACGAACAGGCCGTTCACCTGCCCGCCATGGGTCAGCCACAGGCCCATGTTCGGGCGGCGCCCCACGTTGCTGTGGGTCACCCACCAGTGAAAGGCGTAACGTCCGTCCTCGAGGGGGTCGCCGTCGGTGGTACAGCCGAGCAGCAGGAAGTCGCCCGGCGCGGGGCAGCGGTTCATGCAGAACTGCTTGAAGAACTCCCAGTTCTCCGGGCACTCCGGGTCGTTGCTCCCGATGCGCTCCATGAAGATCCCGTCGGCGGTGTCGTCGTTGGCGTCCACGTTGTCGCTGTCGTACATGCCGTACGTGCCCTGGGTGCTCTTGGTGCAGCGGATGGCGTCGGTCCGCTGCGTGGCGTACTCCCCGAAGCCCGGGTGGGCACCGTCGTCGGAGACCAGGATGTGGTATTGCGGGCCCCAGAGGTACTGGAACCAGTGGCGCCACGTGTGGTGCCCGCCCTCGCGGACCGCGGCGTCCGGGTGGCTCGAGGAGATCCGCCCGTCCGCGCCGGGGAACTTCATGCGGAATGTGGCGGAGTACGCCATGATGCCCACCCCAACCTGGTGCTGGTGGCTGAGGCAGACGGTCTGCTTGGCGATTTCCCGCGCCCGCTCCAGCGACGGCATCAGGATCGTCAGCAGCAGCGCGAGGATGGCGACAACGGCCAGAAGCTCGACCAACGTGAACGCACGCCGTATCTCTCGAGAAGTCGCTTGCCTGTCTGAGGCGGCCTGTCTCATCCGTGGCGCCTGCGTCCGTGTCTGCCGTTCCTGCCGGCCAGCCTGCGCGGCGCGGCCGGAGGCATGCGCGTCAGTCCGGGGGATAGTCGGTGCCGTCCGTCCACTGCCACACCTGGATGCCGTTGCCGCCGGCGCCGAGGGGCTGGTTGGCGGCGTTGAGAAGCTGCTGCTCGCCGCAGCGTTTGGCGTGCCCGTCCACGTACAGGCCGTTGAGGTGGTCCAGATGCGAGGCCCACAGGCTCGCCTGGTCGAACACGTTGAAGTGCATCGGCCCGTAGACGCTGAAATGCCAGACCCCCGACGTCAGGGGCCGGCCGATCGTCGAGCAGCCCAGCAGCAGGAAGTTGCTCGGCTCGGGGCAGTCGGTCAACTGGAAGCGCGTGTAGTTGCCCCACAGGACACCGTCCGACATGACCTTATTGATGTACTGATACATGAAGGCGCCGTCGATCTCCGTGGTGCATTGGTTGGGATGGTGGCTGGTGTAGACGGCGTACGTGCCGGCCTTGCTCTTCGTGCAGCGAATCCGCTCGTCGATCTTCGACTGGTTGGCGTGCCCGTTGGCGTCGCCGATGCTGCCGTCCATCAGGTAGTACGCCTGCGGGCCCATGAAATACTGGTACCACGCCCGGCGGTAGAGCGCGCTCGAGCCGTTGATATAGCTGTATCCGCCCACCAGGGCGCCGTCGTAGTCGGCGGCGTAGGTCCAGAACGCCGTGCCGATGCCCCTCTGCTGGGTGAGGCAGACGGCCTCCAGCGCCAGCTCCCTCGCCCGCTCCAGCGAGGGCATCAGGATCGTCAGGAGCAGGGCGATGATCGCCACCACGACCAACAGTTCAATGAGCGTAAAGGCGCGCACAGGACGCGCGCGGCGTCGGCGGCCACGCCGGGGGAACGCGGGCCCGGCACCCCGCCGCGCGACCGTTGCCGTCCCGTGCGGGACACATCTTTCGGCCCGCCGGTCGGCTTCCGTGGTACTGTCCGTCATACGTGCTTCCTTGCCTGTCCGGAAGATGCCGGCCGAGCGCGATGCGTCGCGCGGCACTCCGCCGCGGCACCTAGCCGGCGGTCCTGCGCAACCGGCGCCGGGCGGCCGGGGCCAGCCCACCGATCGCCAGGGCCACGAGCGCCAGCGTGCCCGGCTCGGGGATGACGGCGCCGGCGACCTCAGAGCCGGTGATGGCGATGTTGTCAACGTAGCTGGGCTTATTGGCGCCGTCCGCGTTGGCCCACGTGAGCTCGAAGGTCGCCGACTCGCCGTCGCCCAGCGTCACGTCGGTCAGCGTGGCCGTGAGGTCGTAGTCGAAATCGGGGTAGTCACTGATCTCCTTATTGTTGAGGCCGGTAATGTGACGAGAAAGCCCCGTCTCTGACCCGACTACTGTGCCGTCTGGCCCAAGGCCGCCGGTGGTGTAGGCCAGCGTGAAGTCCGCCGGGCCCTCGTTGTTCGCGTTACTTCCGGACCGCGCGTAGTCAAGATGGAACCCTTCGATGTCATACGACGCGCCGGTGTTGTTCGTGATGGTGAACGTCAGCGGCGTATCCACCTCGATCTTGAACGTGGCGTTGGTCGAAGTCGAGGCGCCGGGGAAGGTCCCGTACGTCCCGTCGGTTGACTGGTGGCCGGTATTGACGCCTCCGTCGCCGGTCGTTTCGTCGAACGAACCGTCG
>CAZMDT010000068.1:0-1092 GCA_964564965.1 uncultured Planctomycetaceae bacterium
CAGCCCGCCGCCGGCGGCGACGTGGGCGAGGCGCTCGAAGGTCTGGGGTCCGGCGGCTCGGCCGCGACCGTTCCCTCACCCGCCCGCGGCCTGGAAGTGCTGGGCGAGTACGATGTCGTCGTGGTCGGCGGCGGCACCAGCGGGGCCCCCGCCGGCATCGGCGCCGCGCGCCGCGGCGCCCGAACGCTCGTCGTGGAATACCTCCACGGGCTCGGCGGCGTCGCGACGATGGGGCTCATCGGCAAGTACTACCACGGGTACCGGGAGGGCTTCACAAGCGAGGTCGACCGCGGCGTGCGCGACCTCGGCGCGGCCGTCGGCGTGGTGGGCAAGGCCGAGTGGTGGCGGCGCGAGCTGCGAAAGGCCGGCGCGGACGTCTGGTTCGGCGTGCTCGCCTGCGGGGCGTTCGTCGAGGACGGGCGCGTGCGCGGCGTGGTGGTGGCCACGCCGCACGGGCGGGGTGTGGTGATCGCGAAGGTGGTCGTCGACGCCACCGGCAACGCGGACGTGGCGTCGGCGGCGGGCGCGGCGTGCGAATACGTGGACGCGGCGCACGTGGCCATGCAGGGCGCCGGCCTGCCGCCGCGGGCCCTGGGCGCCAGCTACACGAACACGGACTACACCTTCGTGGCCGACCACGCGGCGCTGGACGTGTGGCGGGCGTTCGTGGCGGCCCGGGTGAAGTTCCGCGGCGCCTACGACGTGGCGCCCATCATCGACTCGCGCGAGCGGCGGCGGATCGTCGGCGACTTCGTGCTCACCCCGACCGACCAGATCAACGGGCGCACCTACGCCGACACCATCATGATCGCCCGGAGCCCCTTCGACACGCACGGGTTCACGGTGCATCCGCTGTTCTTCCTCGATCCGCCCGACAAGCGCGCCCTCACCTGCAACGTCCCTTACCGCTGCCTGCTGCCGAAGGGGCTCGACGGGCTCCTCGCCACGGGCCTTGGCGTCAGCGCCCACCGCGACGCCATGCCCATCATCCGCATGCAGCCGTGCGTGCAGAACCAGGGCTACGCCGCGGGCGTTGCCGGCGCCATGGCCGCCGGGCACGACGGGCACACGCGGGCTATCGACGTCAGGGCG
>CAZMDT010000068.1:1102-7601 GCA_964564965.1 uncultured Planctomycetaceae bacterium
TCGTCGACGTCGGCAGCCTGCCCCAGCGCGTCCTGACCGATAACGACAGCTTCCCGCTGCCGACCGACGAGGTCGCGAAGGCCGTGGAGGCCATTCCGGACGGCTGGCGGGGCCTGCCCATCGTGCTCGCGCAGCCGGAGCAGGCGCTGCCGCTGCTTCGCGAGGCCTGGGCGGCGGCCGAGGACAAGGACGCGCGGCTCGCCTACGCCGAGGTGCTCGCCATGCTGGGCGACGGCGCCGGCGCGGAGACGCTTGCCGCGGCCGTGCGGGACGCCGGGTGGGATCGCGGGTGGAACTACCGCGGCATGGGGCAGTATGGCGGCAGCTCGTCGCGCGTGGACGCCCTGGTGATCGCACTGGGGCGGACGGGCGACCCGCGGGCCGTGCCCCCCCTCGTCGAGAAGATCGCCGCGCTCGCCCACCTCAAGACGCCGCCGGCGTTCTCGCACTGCCGCGCGGCGGCAATGGCCGCGGAATCGCTGGGGGATGCGAAGCTGGCCGAGCCGCTGGCGGCGCTGCTCGCCCGGGCGGGCATGACCGGCCACGCGCTCACCCGCGAAGCCGCGGCAGCCGCCCTGGCCGCCGGACGCGATCCGCTCGCGGGCCGCGAGCGCAACGCCGCCCTTCGCGAGATCGTGCTGGCGCGGGCGCTGTTCCGCTGCGGCGACCGAGATGGGCTCGCGAGCCGGCTCCTGGAGGCCTACCGCCGGGACGTCCGCACGCTCTTCGCACGCCACGCGGACGCCGTCCTGAGGGAAAGCAACTGACGGGCGCCCTCGCCGTTCCTGAGCAACGCCCGGCGGTCAGACCATCGCCAGCACCAGGCAGGCGGCGGCGACCGCCGCCCCCCCGACGAGGCGCCAGGCGCGGGGGCGCGACAGGAGGCACACCCCCGCCCACAGCGCTCCCAGGGCGAGCGCCGCGGCGGCGAGCGCCGGCGGCGGGGCGCCCCGTCCCGCCGAGGCGACGGTGAAGCCGTTCTGCACCGGCGCCCACCCCGCCACGGGCACCAGCACCACGTCGCGGTCCATCGCCCCGGCGGTCATGACCGCCCGCAGGCGAGTGAGCGTCTGCCTCTGCCCGATGCCCTCCAGCAACGAGGCAGAAACCGTGTCATCGAAAGGCCCGCCCCGGCCCTCCGGCCGCCCGAAGAGACGCTGCTCCTGCGCGTACTCGGTGACGAACAGGTGCCCGCCATGCTCGGCCGTTGCTGAGCGGAACAGCTCCTCGTAGTTCGTCCCGCTGGGCGAGTTTGCCTGCGCCATCAGCGACCCGCCCGCGATCGTGCCGTTGGCCCAGTTCGCGCAGGCGAAACGCGCCTCCCCGACGACGTACAGCACGATCTCATTCTCCACGTCCGCCGACAACTGCGAGACCACCAGGGGATAGACGAGCTTGTCGTCCCGGTACGTGTAGCTCACCGGGTGCGGGGCGAGTGTGGGCTTCTCGGCGGCCTCGCTGCGCACGCGCATCGCCAGCCAGTGCCAACCCCCCTTCACGTACCTCTCGAAGACCCGCTCCGCCCCGACCGGCACGAGGTACTTGTTCTCGTTGAGCCACCCGGTCAGTTCCGCGGCGTCGCGGGCCGACAGGACAACGTACTCGAAGATGCCGGCCCTGCCGGTCGCCTCGACCGTCACCGCCCCGTCGGCGATTTGGGATTCCCTGGCGCCCATCGCGCACCCGCAGCCGATGCCGCCCCCCTTGGCACCCGGCAGGTAGAAACGCGGCGCCGCAACGGCATTGAGCTCCGCAAAAAGCTCGCCGGGCGCCTCCTCCACCGCGTCGGGCCGGGCGGGAACCGGCACGACCCACGCCAGCTCCCGCGGGCCCCGGCGGAAGTGGGTCCGCAGGACGACCTGGACGCGCCGCCCGTCGGTAGCCAGCAGGGCCTCCTGCCGGGCAGAGGCCACCAGGTTCGTCGCCTCGCCCACGAGGGGCATCATGCACCCGTCGGCGAGCCCGCGCGGGCACGTCGCGAGGGCAAGCCCCGCTGACGTCAGCAGGCCAAGGCGCATCGCGCGTGTCATCGTCATGCTCCCTGTTCCGCCTCGGCGCGGGCTACCACCTCCGACAGCAGCGCCTTGCAGCCGTCCCGGAGGTCCTCCAGCGCCTCGGCGGGGCACGCCGTCCGCAACTGGTCGTGTGCGATGGCCGAGTACGCCGCCGGTATGGTCCGTCTGTCGCGGGCGTCGCCGGTGGCCGTGCCGAGGATCATGCCGGTGCGGCAATCCACCAGGATCGCCTGCGCGATGGTCTGGTGCTCCACCACGTTGCCCGGCACCAGCCAAAGCCCCACGAACGTCCAGTAAAGCGCGGCGGCGTTGTTGTAGTTCTCGACCGAGCTGTGCCCCTGCATGTAGACGAGCAGGAGTTCGCAGCCCATCCTCGCGGCCGCCACGCGCAGCGAGCGCAAGGTGAGGCTGGGCCCGTCGAGCCGGTCGCCGAAGCTGAGGTTGGAGACGGGGTGCACGCCCCGGAGGCCCCCCTGCCGGGCGACGATCGCCTGCCACTTCTCAAGCTCCTCCGCGCTGATGCGGTCGAGCCGCGGCTGGTAGCTGCCGCAGGCGTCGCCCAGCTTCGCCACGGCGAGCTTCGTCGGCAGCTTCGCCCGGACGTCCACGTCGAGCAGGTGGGCGATCTCCCCGTCGGTCATCGCCCGCTCGAGGCGCCGCGCCTCCGTCTGGTCCTGAATCAGGCCGGCGGCGCCCAGGCTGACGAGGGGGGCAACCAGCTCGTGCTGGGTCGCGCACCCGCCGGCCGCCATGGTGAGTGCAAGCACACTGGCAAACGTGGCTGTTCTCATCGCAGGTCTCCTTGTTGGGCTTTCCGCAGTGCGATATCCGCTTCCGCCCCGGCCGCGCAGAAAAATGGATGAAAACGCCCGCCCGCCCGCGGAAGATGGAAGCCGCGGCGGCGGGCCCGCCGGACGGAGAGGCATGGGCGAACGGGACGAGGAACTCGTGGAGCGGTGCCGCCGCGGCGACCGGGCGGCCTTCGAATCCCTGTACGCGGCGCACGCGGGCCGGATCAAGGCGTATCTGCTTCGGAGCGGCTTTTCGCCGGCCGACGCCGACGATCAGTCGCAGGAGACGTTCCTTCGCGCCTATCGCTCGCTCGCCACGTTCGACGCGGCGCGCGGGACGTTCGCGGGGTGGCTGGGCGCCATTGCCCGCAACGTGGCCCGGCGCCACTGGAACCGCCGGGCCGACGCGCGTGACTTCGACCCCGACCTCGCCGAGCGGACGCTCGCCGCCGCCGACAACCCGCACGCCGACGCCGCACGCCGCGAGCAGGCCGACGCCGTCCGCGACTGCGTCGGGCGGCTCCCCGACGAGCTGGCGCGCATCGTCCGCCTGCGGTACGTGGAAGCACGCACAACGCGCGGCGTCGCGGCGGCGGCCGGCATCCCCGAGGCTACCGTCCGCCTGCGCCTGGCCGAAGCGCGGGCCGCCCTCGCCCGATGCCTGAAGGGCAAGGGCGTGCTGGGCTGACGCCCCGGCCGCTGCGCGGACGACAGAAAAACGGATATACGATGGTGCGATGAGCGAGAACGAGCAACGCAACGATGAGCAGGCCGACCGGCTTGAGGACCTGCTGCGCGCGTGGGGCTCGGACGAGGCCGCCCGCCGAGCCGAGCCGCCCGCCGCGCCCCGCGTGACCGGCGCAGCGCCCCGGCGTGCCGCGGTTCCGGGGCCGCTGCTGCGATGGGCGCCCGCGCTGGCCGCGGCGGCGCTGCTGCTCGCGGCCGTTGTCACGGTCTTCTTCTCACCGGGCGCGGCGCGCCATGAGGCGTCCGAGCCTGCGCAGCGCACGGCCCGCGAGGCTCCGCCGACGACCGCCCCCGCCGCCGGGGAGGCGGATGGCCTCCGCGCCGAGCGCGACCGCCTGAAGGCCGAGCTGGAGCAGACCGCCGCACGCCTCGCCGACGCCCGCCAGAAGCTCGCGAGCGCCATCACCGCCGAGGCCCACGCCGCCGAGCTTCAGGACCTGCGCGACGAGATGGAGGCCGAGAAGGCCGGCCTCCTCGGCCGGATGAGCGCCCGAATCGCCGGGCTCAACCACGCCCTCGGCAAAGCGGAAGCCGCGCTGGCACGGCGGGATGAGCGTGTGGCCGCCTTGACGAAGGAACTCGCGGGGGCGAGGGAGGCCCTGGCGACGGGCGAGAAGGCGCGAGACGCCGCGGCCGAGGAGATCGCCGGCCTGCGGACTATGCACGACGCGGCGCTCGCCGAGGCGCGGGGCGCCCGCGAGGATCTGTCGCGGCTCCAGGCGCAGCTCGCGGCGCTGACGGAGGGCTTCCAGCGGATCTACCTCGGCGCGGTGGCGGCGGGCGAGCAGGGCCTGGCCGCCCGGCAGCAGGCCGCCGAGCAGGCGCGGATCCTCGAGCGCTGCGCCCCGGCCCGCACGGCGGCGCTGCAGGCGTCCACAACCAGGCTGCTCGACCAGGTCGAGGTGGTGTTCACGTCGCTGGCACTTCTGGACCCGCACGACCCGCGCGAGTCGCAGGCGTTCGCCGCGCTGGTCCGCAAGAGTGGGCTCGCGGACCGTATCCAGCAGGCCCTCGCCGCCGCACAGGAGCCGCCACACGTCGAGGCACTGCTGCTCGAGGCGAAGCTCATCCTCTCAGGAGCCGACCGTGTGGGCTAGGGCAACAACGGTGCTGACGGCCGGGGCGCTGGCAGTGGCGCTCGCCGGCTGCTCCGCGGCAACGCAGTGGGCTGGGGCCATCGCCGCCGATGAGCGGGCGACGACGCCCGAGACAGTGACGGCTTACGAGCAGATGGCCGCGGCGCAGGACGCCTCCGAGCTGGCGGCGGCCCGTGAGCGGGTTCTGGCGGGGGATTACGCCGACGCGGCGGCACGGCTGGTGACGCTCATCCCGCGCCTCGAGGCGCGCCCGGACCGGCGGCACGCGGCGGCGGCCGTCTTCTGGCTCGGCTACTGCCGCGAGAAGCAGCGCCGCCCCGATGAGGCGGCGGCGCTCTACCGGCGCCTCACCGGCGAGTACGCCGACGAGCCGGCCGCACGCCAGGCCGCCCGCCGGCTGGGCCTCCTGCTGCCCTCAAGCGGTGACCGCCCATAGCCCGGCACCACCCGACGAGGGTCTCACCCCCGTGCGTCGCTGTCCCGCCGGACGCTCGCGCGCGACCGCAGCCCGTACTTCAGGATGCACCAGATCGCCTTCAGCCCGTCGCGCCAGCCGATCTTCTTGCCTTCCTCGTGCGTCCGGGCGTGGTACGCGATGGGCACCTCCCGCACCCGCACGCCCAGCTTCGCCACCTTCGCGGTCACCTCCGGCTCGAAGCCGAACCGGTCCTGCTCCAGCCGCACCGACTGGATCACCCCGCGCCGAAACACCTTGTAGCACGTTTCCATGTCCGTCAGCCCCAGGCCGGTCGTCAGGTTCGACAGCGCCGTCAGAAACCGGTTCGCCAGGTAGTTCTTCAGGTAGCCCTTGCGCGACCGGCCGGCGCGGAACCGGCTGCCGTACACCACGTCGGCCTCGCCCGCGGCGACGGGCGCCAGCAGCCTCGGATAGTCAGCCGGGTCGTATTCGAGGTCGGCGTCCTGGATGATAACCACGTCGCCGCCGGCCGCGGCGAAGCCCGTCCGCAACGCGGCGCCCTTCCCCCGGTTCCGCTCGTGGAAGACCACGCGGAAGTCCACGCCGGCGGCCGTGCCGCCCTCCGGCGGGGCGTCGGCGAACTCGCGAAGCTGCTCGCGCGTACCGTCGGTGGAGCCGTCGTCCACGAGCAGCACCTGCCTGCCCCACCGCCCGAGGTCCACCGCCAGCACGCGGGCGAGCAGGTCGCGCCACGTGTCGCGCTCGTTGTAGACGGGGATGACGATCGACAGCGTCATGGCCCCCTCGCCCGCCTGACCGCGGGCGGGACTCATCTGCCGCCCCCTCCGGGCGCCGGCTGCGGGGCCCGGCCCGGCCTGGCGGAGGTGATCGTCAGGGGGAAGCAGCGCATCTGGGGGCAGGCCTCGGTGACCTTCCGCATGGCCTCGTCGCGGTCGTCGGCGCTGCGGGCGACGAACTGGGCGGTGCCATCGCCCTGGCTGCCGACGCCCTTGCCGCCGTAGACGTGCGGGCGGATCGATTCCAGCGCCAGCACCTCGTGCAGCAGCGGGCTGGCCAGTTCCGCCGGGCTGTGCGGGCAGACCATCTCGTCGAACACCCGCTGGGCGGCGCTCATCAGCTCGCCGAGCTGCCGCGCCCCGCCCCCGCCGAGCGCCCGGTAGGCCGACCGGACGATCCGCTCGTTCTCCGCCCCGAGCGCCTGCTGGAGCCGGGGGCTCTTCAGGTACGCGCCCTGGAGGTCGCTGAGGATCTTGACCGTATCCTTCTTGCCGGCGAGATCGACGAAGAACATGTACGCCTCCCCGTCGGCGAACAGCGGCTCCACGCGGATGTCGGCGCTCTTCTGGAAGGTCAGCAGCACGGGCGTCTTGCCTGTGCTCGCATCGCCGAGACGGTGGTGCCACACCGCCT
>CAZMDT010000068.1:7611-12076 GCA_964564965.1 uncultured Planctomycetaceae bacterium
CGCCCGCACTGGCTGCCGGTGAGCTTCTCGCCGAGGTACGCCACCTCCATCAGCTCGTGCGGGAACAGCCCCAGCCCGTAGACCGCGTCGAACGCCTTCGCCACCAGAATGCACACCGCCGCCGAACTCGACACGCCCTTCCGCAGCGGCAGGTCCATCGAGGTGATCTCGAGCGCCAGCCCGCCGGTCACCCCGGCCTGAGGCAGCATCTGGTGCGCCACCCCCGCGCAGTAGCGGAAGAACTCCTGCTCGTCCCGGGCCGCCGCCAGCAGCACGTCGCGGTCCCAGCGGCAGCTCATGCGGCGCGTCCGCCCCGTCGGGCGCCCGTCCGCGTCGGGAATCTGCGTGCCGACCACGAACGCCTCCGCCGGGCGGGCCACGGCGGTGAGGCCCTGGTCCGTGCCGATGACCAGGCAGTAGCCCTTGTGCAGGCCGTATTCCGCCGCCCAGTCGCTGTGCTCGCCGAACAGGCACAGCCGCCCGGGGACGAACAGCTCCACGTTCTGTGCTTTCTCGCCCATGGCGTGCCCCAGGGGCGAAGGTATACGAAATGCGGCGGGACGTGTCCAGCGCGCCTTTGGCGCAGCGGCGCCGGGCGGCGGGCGGCCCGCGGGATTGACCGCCGGGGCGGGGCGGCCCTAGGATGCCGGACGGCCGAACGCTCCGACGAACCTTCGGCAAGCCAACGCCATGACCGCTAACGTGCGACGCCTGCCCAGACTGCTGAGGCCGCTTGCCCGCCCGCGCGGGGCCGGGGCGGCGCTGTTCCTGACCGTCCTGGTGGCGCACCAGGCCAGCAGCAACTACACCCCCTACGATTCCTACTGGGTCCTGCCCGTTTCGCTCAGCATCCTTCGCCACGGCGACGTGAACCTGGACGAATACGCCTCAGCCCGGCAGCCCGGCTTCCCGGCCGCCTACGCCCTGCGCCGCATGGGCGGTCACGTCTACTACGCCTTCCCGGTCGGGCCCTCGCTCGTGGCCCTGCCCGCGGTCGCCGCCCGCCAGCTCCTCGCGTGGGCCCGCGGGCAGGACCTGGAGCAGCGGTACGGCAGCGGGGGCACTCCGTTCCGCAAAGCGGAGAAGTTGACGGCCTCCGTGGTGGTCGCCGTGACAGCCGTGATGGTCTTCCTGATCGCCCTGGAGCTCACGGGGCGCCTCGGCGTCGGCATCGTGACGGCCCTGGTGTTCGCGTTCTGCACTTCGGCGTGGTCCACGGCGAGCCGGGCGCTCTGGCAGCACGGGCCGTCCATGTGCCTGCTGGCGGCGTCGCTGTGGCTGCTGGTGGTGGCGCGGCGCCGGCCCCGGGCGGCGCAGTTCGTTCTGCTGCCGCTGGCGGCGGCGTACGTGATGAGGCCCACAAACGCGATCTCCGCCGCCGTGCTGGGGGCCTATCTGCTGATTGCCCACCGAAGGTACGTCCTGCCCGCCCTGGGCTGGGCGCTGCTGGTGGCCGTTCCGTTCGTCGCCTACAGCCTCACCGTGCACGACAGCATCCTGCCGTGGTACTTCCGGGCGCGGCGGCTGGGGTACCACCCGGCGTTCTTCGAGGCCCTCGCCGGTAACCTCGTGAGCCCCGCGAGGGGGCTGTTTGTCTTCTCCCCCGTGCTGCTGCTGGCGGGCGTGGGCGTGTGGCTGAAGGTCCGGGGGCGCCGGTTCCGCCTTCTGGACGCGGCGCTCGTGGCGATCCTCGTCCTGCACTGGGTGGCGATCTCCGCCTTCCCCCACTGGTGGGCGGGGCATTCGTTCGGGCCGAGGTTCTTCACCGACATGCTCCCCTACCTCGCCTACTTCCTGGTCCCGGTGTTCGCGGCCGTCGCGGAGGCGCGCCCAAGGCGCCGGCGCATCGCCCTGGCCGCGGGCGTGGGGCTGCTCGCGGGCTTCAGCTTCTTCGTCCACTTCCGCGGCGCCAACTCATCGAGCGCCATGGCGTGGAACGCCGCGCCCCGCAACGTGGACCAGCACCCCGAGCGGCTCTGGATGTGGGGCGACGTCCAGTTCCTCCGATAGCCTGCCGCCGGGCGCGTCCCTCAAGGGCCCGGGGCCGAAGCCGCCCGCCGCCGACGCAGCACCACGAGGTCCTCGGTGCGCTGCTGCTCGACCCCGTCGCCCAGACCGCTAAGAAGCATCGGGCGGTGAGCCATGAACAGCGACAAGGCCAGCCCGGCCAACATAGCGCCGCCGCTCACGATCCTGCCGGCAGGCGGGGAAATCCCGGCGGGCTCAGCGGTCAGCGCCGGCATTTGCGTCTCCCTGGTGGTGAGGCCGTTCGCCCGCAGAAGCGGCCGAACGCGGACAGAAGATCACCAAGTGCTCCGTCCGCCCGCACTCCACGAGTTCCGGCAGGCCCACGTAGTCGATCCAGCGCCGCCCCTGCTCGTCGCCGACGGGCACGGCCACGCGCATCTGCTCGCGCGGCACGGCGACGATCAGGTCGCGGATGGCCACGCTGCGGTACGTGACGGGATAGACGCACCGTTCCGCGCCCGCCTCGTACAGCACGAGGTCGGCGTGCCACACCGCCGGCAGGACGACCCAGAAGTCGCCGGCCATGTGCGTGGCGCGGGCGGCGAGCAGCTCGTCGGTGAGCCGGCCGGTGCGGGCGTCGATGTCGCGCCGGACGCCCGCCACGGACGGCCGGCCGTGCTGCAGGCCCGTGATCAGCAGGAACGCCGCCAATGACGCCGCCGCAAGCACCGGCCGCACCCGCCGCGCCAGGACGGCCCGCACCTCGACGGCCACGAAGAGCATCACCCCGCCCTGCACCAGGACCATCGACGTGTACAGATAGCGTGCCATCATGAAGTTGAGCACCGTCCATCGCCACAGGCCGGCGAAGACGAAGTTGGCCGCCGCGGCGGCGAAGAGGCACGCGGCCGCCCTCGCGGCGCGCGGGGCGGAGCGCCGCCCGGCGGGCAGCAGCAGGCACGCCAGGCCGACGGCGGCGGCGCCGGCGAGCGCCCACGCCCAGCCGCCGGCGAGGTAGTCGTGCCAGGCGTTCCCCGCCAGGCCCGCCCAGCATTCCGGCCAGCGGGACGGTGGCAGCGGCTTGTAGGTCCGGGCCGCCCAGTAGGTGCGCGACGCCACGAGAACCGGCACGAAGGTAGCCAGGACGAGCCCGGCCGCCAGGGCGGAACGCCCGCGGAGAAGCCCGCCCAGACGCCCCGCCACCCCGCGGCGGCGCGGACCGACCGCCGAGCGTGCAGCGCCCTCGGCGTCGGCGGGCAGGAGCCGGCGGCGGAGCGCAATGATCGGCAGCAGCACGACGAGGATCGTGATGTTGGCCCACTGGGCGATGAGCAGGCAGGCGGCCGCGACCGCCACGCGCCACGCGCGGAGGCGCCCCTCCGGCGGCGACAGCAGCGCCAGCGCGGCGAAGCCGAAGCACCACGAGATCCCGAAATGCATCTGGATGATGAGGAAGTCGAACCGGTTGGGCCCGGGCTGGCAGAGAATGAAAAGGCCCGCGCCAAGTGCGCCGGCGGCGACCCATCCCGCCCGCGGCCAGACGCAGCGGACGACGAAGAAGAACCCCGCCAGCGTGAACGCCGCCGCCAGCGCGTACTGGACGAGCAGGTTCGTCAGGGGGTGGCGAAACGGCGTCGCCAGCAGAGGCACCAACGTGCCGGTGCGGTCCTGGGCCCACATGAACAGCGTCCATCGCTGGAGGCTGACGACCGACAGCAGGACGCTGTCGCCGTGGTGGTATCGGTGCAGGTTCCCCAGGTGGATCCAGACGCCGGCGAAGCCGCAGGCCAGCAGCACGACGGCCACGGCCAGGCGGCCGCGTGAAGCGCCGTCAGTCCCTTCGCCGGACGAGGACGTTGTGCAGCTCCTTGAGCCGCCAGTTGATGGCGTGCAGCAGCAGGCCGAAGAAGCCGAAGCCCATGGACAGGAGGATCAGCCCGGTGGCGAGGATGGCCAGCGGCACGTGCCGGACGTAGTGCGTCGGATGCGTGAAGTAGTCGCGGATCGGCGGGATGCCCGCGAGAACGCCCAGCACGAACAGCACGATGGCCAGGCTGCCGAAGAACGTCAGCGGCTTGAACGCCCGCATGAGCGAGAAGACCTTCCAGAGGATGCGGGCGCCGTCGCGGAAGGTGCGGAGCTTGCTGCGGCTGCCTTTCGGGCGGCCGTAGTACGGCACCGGCACCTCGACGATCTTGAGCCGGTGGTAGAGCATCTGGACGGTGAGCTCGGTTTCGACCTCGAAGCCGCTGGAGACGACGGGCACCGCGCGGGCCACGCGCCGCGTGAAGGCGCGGTAGCCGGAGCAGATGTCCGTCAGGCGGGCGCCGAAGATGCGGTTGATCAGCCAGCGGATCGTGCGGTTCCCCGTCGCGTGAAAGCGCCGGTAGGCCGGCTCGCCCTCGGCGGGGCGCCGCGCCCCCACGGCCATGTCCGCTTCGTTCGCCAGCACCGGCGCCAGCAGGTCGCGCACCTTGTCGGCGGGGTAGGTGCCGTC